>JBKHDS010000318.1:0-3167 GCA_046541215.1 Nitriliruptoraceae bacterium | reverse complement strand
GAAGCGGGCCAGGTGCCGCGCCTCGATCTCGAGCATGACGCGGGGTCGGAAGCGCGCCAGGGTGCGTTCACCCCCGGCCAGGACGTCCGGCTCAGCTCCCTCGACGTCGACCTTGAGCAGGTCGAGGCGGGTCAGATGGAGCGCGTCGACCAACCGGTCCAGGGTCGTGACCTCCACCGCGAGCCGCCGCTCGCCATCGAACTCGCGGTTCGACCCGAGCCCGTTCGCGCCAGCGGTGACGAACGCCCGCCCGGGGACCGGCAGGCCCCGCCGCCGTGGCTGGCTCATGGTCGCCTGCTGGGCCTGCCGGCCGAGCGCCTGGCGGGAAACCTGGACGTTGCTCGCACCGGTCAGACGCACCACGGCCCGCAGGATGGCGTTCGGGCCGGGCTGCGGCTCGAAGCTGAGGACCTGCCCGCTCGGGCCGACCCGGTCGGCGAACGCGAGCGTGTAGAGCCCGAAGGCCGCCCCGATGTCACAGCAGACCGCTCCCGGAGCGAGCACCTGGTCCAGCCCACGCAGCTCCGGCTCGACGGGCGTGCGCTCGTCCGCGAGCCGACGCAGCACCCCCGCGGCCACCTGCAGCCGGCGGGGCGTCGTGGAGGAGGAACGCATCACAGATCCGGAGGCTGCCGGCGAGGGGTGGACACCGAACCCTACGCGCACGCCGAGCACCCTGCTACCGGCGCCGACCCTCGGGTCCGCTCACACCGGACCTGCTGGCAGCGTCCGCCCTCGCCCGCACCGTCCGCAGCCCTCCGCTACACCAGACCCGCCTGCAGCGGCGGACGCCATCTGCGACGCTAGGGCTGCCGCGACTACCCGCGTGCCGGGTCCGCCACCCCATACGGCGGCGGCCACGCGCCTCCCGCGCCCGACCGACCGGAGCGTGACGATGCCGACCTCGACCACCCCTCCCGCCCGCTACGACGACCTGACGGCGCTCTTCCTCAACTGCACGCTGAAACCCTCCCCGCAGCCCTCCCACACCGCAGCGCTGGCCGAGCGCTCCATCGCGATCATGCAGGCCCACGGGGTCACGGTCGATCGCATCCGTGCGGTCGACCACCACCTCGCTCCGGGCGTCCAGCCGGACATGACCGAGCACGGGGCCGATCGCGACGACTGGCCGCAGCTGTTCGAACGGGTGCTGGCCGCCGACATCCTCGTCCTGCTCACACCGATCTGGCTCGGCGAGAAGTCCTCGGTCGCCACCCGGGTCATCGAACGGCTCTACGGCAACTCCGCGCTGCTGAACGATGCCGGTCAGTACGCCTACTACGGCCGCGTGGCGGGGGTGCTCGTCACCGGCAACGAGGACGGCGCCAAGCACTGCGCCATGAACCTGCTCTACAGCCTCCAGCACCTCGGCTACACGATCCCACCCCAGGCGGACGCCGGCTGGCTCGGCGCGATCGGTCCCGGACCCTCCTACGCCGACGAGGGGTCGGGCGGCCCGGAGAACGACTTCACCAACCGCAACACCACCTTCATGACCTGGAACCTGCTCCACCTCGCCCGGCTGCTGAAGGACACCGGCGGCATCCCCGCACACGGCAACCAGCGCACCCTCTGGGACGCCGGGGAGCGCTTCGAGGCGCCGAACCCGGAGTACCGCTGACCACTGCCCGTGCATCGAGGTGGAGGTCAGCGGCCGTCGCGTTCGTCGCGCCGCCACAGGTGCACATGGTCGGCGATGTAGTCGGCGATGCTGCGGGGTGGTCGTCCGAGCAGCTCGGCCAGGGTCGCATCGACCTCCTCGGCGTCGCCGCGCCGGAGGCCCGCATGCAGCACGGTCTGCACCAGACGCTGCGGCAGCGGGAGCCCCTCGGCGCCGAGGTGGCGGAGGTAGCCGAGGATGCTGGCCGGCTCGTAGCGGATCTCCCGCCCTAGCGCGTCCGTGAGGAGCGCGGCGACCTCGTCGAAGGTCACGGCGCGTGGGCCGGTGAGCGTGTAGCCACGGCCAGCGTGCGGACCGGGGTCGGCCAGGATCGTCCCGGCCAGCTCACCGAGGTCACGGGTGTCGATGAAGGCGACCCGGCCCTGCCCGGCGGGCAGGTGGATGCGGTCGTGGTCGCGGATGTCGGAGCGGTAGGCGGCTGCGAGGTTCTGGGCGAAGAACCCCGGCCGGAGCATGGTCCAGGCCAGCCCGCTTGCGGTGAGGTGCGTCTCGATGCGGTGGTGGGGCACGATGCGGTTGCGGTCCGCGCCGGCGACGGAGCTGAACACGACGTGGGACACGCCCGCGGCCACCGCCGCGTCGATGAACGGGTTGATCGTCGAGCTGACCCGGGCGATCGCGGGCGGCCGGATCAGGAAGACCCGCTCGACGCCCTCGAGCGCGGAGCTGAAGGTGCCCGGATCGGTCAGGTCGAGGTGCACCCACGCCAGCGTGCCTGGCGTGCCGGCGACCGGTGCCGGCTGCCGGTCGGCGGCACGGACACGCTGCCCCCGAGCGAGGAGCTCGGCGACCACCGATCGGCCGACGTTGCCGGACGCGCCGGTGACCAGGATCGTCGGCGCGCTCATCCGAGCTGCCCAACCTGCGTGGCGAGGTCGTCCGAACCGGTCACCACGAGACGACCGGGGCCTGCCGGATCCAGGCCCCGCGTTCGAGCTCGTCGAGCAGGAACGTGGCGAGGTCGGCGCGCCCGAGCGTGGTGCCGGTGTCGCCGCCGACGTGCGCGGCGGACCGGACGCGACCGCGGGCGGCGCCGTCGGTCAGCCGGGGCGCTCGCACCACGGTCCATTCGAGGTCCGAGGCGGCCACGGCAGCGACCGCGGCCTCACCATCGGCGAGGATCGCCGGCTGGACGAGCTTCATCACCCCGCGGATGGCTCGGTCGGCGACCTGCGGGCGGTCCCCGGCGACGCGGACACCCGCCCCGGTCAGCAGGATCAGCCGATCCACCCCGTGGCGGGCGAGCGCCGGCAGCAGACCACCGGTCACCTGGCGGCGCAGGTCGCTCGGGCCACCCTTGACCGGACCGGTCACGTCGATCACCGCCTCGACGCCCCGGGTCAGGGCGTCCAGGGCTGTCGGGTCGGTGGCATCACCTTCGACGACCTCCAGGCGGGCGTCGTCGACGGGGAGCAGGCGCTCGGCCTTGGCACGGTCCCGGGCCAGCACCCGCACCTCGTGCCCGCGCTGCAGCGCGCCCGCGACG
>JBKHDS010000317.1:0-3185 GCA_046541215.1 Nitriliruptoraceae bacterium | reverse complement strand
AGGGACTCGCGTGGCGGCAGGGGAGCGTCGAGGAGCGGCTCAGCCACGCGCTCGCCCGCCAAGCGGCCCGGGACTGCGACGTCGTCGTCGCGACCTACGAGGAGCTCCAGGGCTTCGGCCTCGAGGACCTGGCCGGCAAGACGCTCCTGACCTCCTCGGTCTCTCCCGAGCGGTTGGCGGAGCTCGGGAGCCGGGGGGTCGACCTCGTCGTCGACTCCATCCCGCAGCCCTTCCCGGTCACGGTGAACGCGGCGATGCTAGAGGCGATGATGGTCGCCCTGGTCCCCGGAGCGCTGACCGACGACGACCTGCTGGACATGATGGTCTCGGCGGGGTTCGAGGCCCGACTGCTCACCCCGAACGGTCGGAAGCGCCGGAGCCGCTTCGCCTTCGTGATCCATCCGCTCTCCCAGGAGTACTTCCGCACCATCGAGCCGCTCGGCACGGTGGCCCGATACGCGCCCGGTCCGGTGATGGACGGCCTGGAGAAGGCGCTCGCCTACCTCCCGCCCTTCACCTACAGCCACGTCACCGGTATCGTCTCGCCCACGGGTGCGGAGGCGGAGGGGTGGCTGATCACCGTCGGGGGCACCCCGAAGGAGCTCATGGCGCACCGGCCGGAGTTCACCTACGCGCGGTTGCTCGCGGCGGCCGAGACGGCCCGCAAGCTGGGCGCCCAGGTGATGGGGCTCGGTGCCTTCACGAAGGTCGTCGGTGACGCCGGGGTGACGGTGGCCCGGCGGGCCCCGTTGCCGGTCACCACCGGCAACAGCTACAGCGCCTCCGGGGCGCTGTGGGCGGCTCGGGACGCGCTGCTCAAGCTCGGGCTCGTGGAGCTCGACGAGGACGGGCGGCTCAAGGGCAAGGCGATGGTCGTCGGTGCCACCGGCGCGATCGGGTCGGTCTGCGCGCGCCTGCTCGCGCTCGCCAGCGACGAGCTGTGGCTGGTGTCACCGGAGTCCGCCAAGCTGCTCGCGCTCAAGCGTGACATCGAGCGCGACGCCCCGCGGGCCGTCCTGCACATCGCCGCCACCCCGAACGGCGCCCTGCGCGAGATGGACCTCGTCGTCACCGCCACCTCGGGCGCCGGCAAGCGCGTCCTCGACATCGAGCAGGTCAAGCCCGGCTGCGTCATCACCGACGTCGCGCGGCCGCTCGACCTGTCCGCGGAGGACGTCGCCAAGCGCCCCGACGTGATGGTCGTCGAGTCCGGCGAGGTCAAGCTCCCGGGCGAGAACGTGCGCATGCGGGGTATCGGCCTACCCCCGGGTGTGGCCTACGCCTGCCTGGCGGAGACCATCGTGCTGGCGCTGGAGGGCCGGTACGAGTCCTTCACCGTCGGTCGCGCGATCGAGTGGGAGAAGGTCAAGGAGATCTACCGGCTCGGGCTGAAGCACGGGATGGAGCTCGCGACCATCTCCGGGGTCAACGGCGTCTTCACCGACGAGGACATCGCGCGCATCCGTGAGCTCGCCCTCGCCGCCCGTGCGGAGTCCGCGGCCCGCGTGGTTCCCCTCGAAACCGGGGGTCAGCGCTGACCCGTCGCGACCCAGAGCTCCGCGGGGATCGGCCGTTGTCCGGAGGCGAGCTCGCTGCGGATCTGGGCGAGCCGGGCGAGCGCGGGCGGTAGCTCCTCGATGCGTCGGACCTCGGACACCCGGCGGCTCCTGCTCGGCGGTGGGTGGTTCCCGATGGAGCCTGCCGTGATCCTGCGGGTCCCGCCCGTCGGCGCGGGCGAACCGTGCGAACCTAGAAGGCTTCCTGGTCCTCCCTGGGCGGTCCGTCTCGGGCGTCGGACGCCGGCCGGTTGCGGTCGACCGGGGCGGCCACCCGCCACCCTTGGTGGATCGGTGCGTGGTGGTCGGCGGTCCACAGCACGGAGAGTCGATCCGCGGTGAGCTCGAAGATGGCGTGCTGGTCGTAGCGTCGAGCGAGGTCGAGCACGGCTGCTGCCTCGGCGTCGACGAGCCCGAACCCGCGTTCCTCCCAGGACCCGTCCGGCGAGCGGCCGTCCGCCCGCAGCACCGTGTAGCCGCGGGCGGTGAGCTCCTCCAGCAGCTCCTGGTTGCGTGCCCGGTTGGTGGCCGCGTCCAGCCGCCGGGAGCGGGGGTTGCAGGCGGTGATGATGTGCAGCGAGCTCGCGCCCTCGGGCAGGGGGTCAGGCAGGGCGCCAGGGGTCCGACCGCTCGGATCGGGCAGCAGCGTGACGGGTGGCCGACCCGGGGCCGTGAGGTGCACCTGGGTCGTCGCGTAGGGACCGGCGACCGCCGCGGGGTCGGGGTCGTCCCGGACCGGGATGGCTGATCCCAGCCGGACGCACGTCCGGTCGACCTCGCACCGGAAAGCGACGACGGTGACCCCGGCGAGACGGGCCTCCCGCACGGCGGCGACCCAGGCGGGATCCGCCGGGAGGCCGAGGTCGAGCGCCTCGACGTCGGCGCGCTGGACGACGAAGGCGACCCCGACCGGCGTGCCGCTCCGGGCGAGCGACGCGAGGTGTGCGAGCTGCCGGGTCCCGCGGACCGATGGGGTCCACGACAGCGGTGCGGACCCGTCGACGGCCCGGCTGAGCGACTTGACCTCCACCAGCGCGCGGCGGCCGTCGTGCAGCTCGAGCGCCAGATCGAGACGGTGGGGACCGGAGGGGACCTCGCGCTGGATGCGTGCGGCCCCACCGAGTCCGGGAAGCCTGAGTCCGTCCGCGAGCGCGTCCGCGAGCAGGTCCGTGGCCTGCCCCGCCTCCAGCGCGACCCAGGTGTCATCCTGGGCGACCCTCGTCAGCGTCCAGGAGGTACGCCGGCGGGGATCGCGGCTGCGTCGCAGCACGACCGGTGCCTCGGGGACGAGGAGGTCCGTCAGCCGTGCGGTGTTAGGCAGGTAGGCATGGACCACCTCGCCGTCCGCCAGACGGACCCGTGTCACGAACCGGTTCTCACGGGCCACGAAGCGGCCTGTGGCGTGATCCGGCGACAGGACGGCGTCCACGGTGGTCCAAGGGGCGATCGGTGGCGGCGTCCGCACGCTACTGCGCCGAAGGTCCGTGGGGCTGCTTCGCGGGCCGCACCGGGCGGTGCCAGGGGTCGCTCGTGACCCGTGCATGGCGCGGGCGGGTAGGGTCCTGTCCCCTTGCTGGTGCGCGCCAGGAGCTCTCCGGTGCCGAGCCATCCTCCCCGGGTACGTCGCCG
>JBKHDS010000316.1:0-3188 GCA_046541215.1 Nitriliruptoraceae bacterium | reverse complement strand
CTGCAGCATCCGGTCAGCCAAGGTCGACTTGCCGTGGTCGACGTGGGCCACGATGCAGAAGTTGCGGATGCGCTCGGTGCGGTAGGTCACGGGCGTGGAGGGCCTTCCGCGTCCGCGACGGACGCAACGTGCCGGACGGGCGGGACGACGCGTGCGGGACCTGCGCCGGGTGCGGAGCGTACCGAGCGCCTCGACGGCCGGGCGGCTGCCGGTTGCCCAGGTCACGGGAACGCTGGTACCGTTCGGGTCGTCGCGCTCGCGTGACCCTGCTCGCCTGCGCCCGCGCGCGGCCCTCGCGGCCCCGGCGCGCGAGCCCGGTCCCGCCCGATCCGGCCGGTCCCGCCCGGCTCCGTCGCTCCGCCCCACCCGCTGCCGTCCCGGCACCCATCCCGAGGAACGATCCCCCGCATGGCCAACATCGCGTCCCAGATCAAGCGCAACCGGCAGAACGAGAACCGCTGGCAGCGCAACAAGCAGGTCCGCTCGAAGCTGAAGACCGACATCCGGCGCTTCCGCGAGGCGGCGACCGACGGTGACGTCGAGGCGGCCACGGCGGCCTACCGGACCGCGGCGCGGTCGCTGGACAAGGCCGCCACCAAGGGCATCGTGCACCGCAACACCGCGGCCAACCGCAAGTCCGGCATGGCCAAGCAGCTCGCCCAGCTGCAGGGCTGACCCGGCGGCCGGACGCTCCCGGCTCAGCTCCTCCAGACGGCGCCCGTGCGGGCGCCGTCGTCGTGTCCGCACCCGGGTCCGTCTCCAGGTGGGTCCCCCTCTGGGCGTAGGACCTTCGATCGGGCCACCTGCTCCTCCTCCTCGCCGTCCCCGCGACCTAGGGTCGGCGGGGACGAGGACGACGCCGATGGACCCCCACGCAACCGACCGCCATGACCAGCTCGTCGCGGCGGTCGCCGCCAGCTCGCACCCCCGCGCGGCCCTGCTCGCCGAGCTCGCGGACGTCGCGCTCCGGCGCGCCCCCGACCACATCGCCGGCAGCGACCCCGACGAGCTGGTGACGATGCTCGACCGCGTCCTCGAGCGGGTCGAGACCACCCCGCCGGACGTCCCGACCGTGGAGCTGCTTGCTGGCTCCGACGATCCGACGACCCGGCGGCTCGAGGTCCTGTGGCAGGATCGACCCTTCCTGCTGTCCACCGTGGTCGAGACCCTCGCCGACCAGGGGGTCCGGCCCGGTGCGGTGTTCCACCCGATCCTGGGCGTGGAGGTGGACGCCGACCGCCGCCTGACCGGGGTCGCGCCAGCGCGCGCCGCCACCCGGCGCGTCTCGCTGATCCGGGTCGAGCTGTCCGGGATGCACCCGGACCCGGCGCAGGATGCCACGCTGCTCACCGCCGTCCAGCAGGCGCTGACGGACCTCGCGGCGGTCACCGACGACCACGCCGCCATGCGCACCGAGGTGGAGACGGCGATCGCCTCGCTCGCGACCGGCGCCACCACCGACGGCGAGGTTGCCGCGCTGCTGTCGTGGCTGCTGGACGACAACCTGCTGCTGCTCGGCACCTGGTGGGGTCCCGGCAGCGACGGGCTCGGGCTCCTGCGCACGGCCGAGCGACGGGCGTCGCTGCTGGACACCCGGACCGGGGTCGTGGCCGCCGAGGATCTGCCGCGGCTGGCCGTCTCGCGCACCCGGGAGCGCTCCACCGTGCAGCGCCGGGCACCCGCCGAGGTGCTCGAGGTGACCGTGCCCGAGGGCAACCGCGCGCCCGGGGGCGCGGCCCACCGGCAGCTGACCGTGACCGGGCTGCTCACCCGCAAGGGCATCGCCGAACCGGTGCTGACCACCCCGGTGCTGCGGCGGCGCCTGCAGGAGGTCCTCGTCGCCGAGGACATCGTCGATGGGTCCCACGACGCCATCTCGTTGGTCACGCTCGCTCACGGCATCCCCAAGGACGAGCTGCTCCGTGCCACCCCGGCCGGCCTGCGCGAGCTGCTGGTCGGGCTGCTGCAGGCCGAACAGCACCGCGAGGTGCGCGCCTTCACCCGCTCCCACGAACCCAGCGGCACCGTGTCCGTGCTGCTCGCGCTGCCACGGGAGCGGTGGCAGCCCGACCTCGATCGTCGGCTGCGCACCCTGCTGCGCCAACGCTTCGACGCCACGCGCATCGAGGTCGACACCTCGGTCGACCTCCAGCGGGACGCGATCGCCCGCTACCTCGTCGAGCTCCCCGACCCCGACGACCCGGCGACCTGGCAGGAGCGCGTGCCGCGCGGAGCGCGAGCGCTGTCCGCCGCGCTCGCCGAGCTGATCCGCCCGTGGGAGGAGACGGTGCTGCGCGAGCTGGCCAGCCACGGCGAGGACGGCGCGGCGCTGCGCCGGTACCGCTCGATCGTGACGCGCCTGCCCCGCGCGTACCGCGACGCCACCGACCCGGTCGACGCGGTCGGGGATGTGCGGCTGCTCGCTGAAGCGCTGCACGGCCCCGAGCAGCTGCTCGTGACGTTGCGACCCGCCCGGCCGACCCCGGCGGCCGACGACACGGACCCCACGACCGCCCCGATCCGGCTGCTGGCCGCCAAGCGTGGCGCCACGCTGGAACTGTCCTCCTTCGTCCCGCTCCTGGAGAGCCTCGGGCTGACCATCGTGGACGAGTTCCCGCACCCGCTCGCCGAGGACGGAGAGGCGCCGGCGACGCTGCACGACGTCGGCGTCCGCGCCGAGGGGCTCGACCCGCAACGGGATGGGCACCGCGTCGCGGAGGCGATCCTGGCGGCGTGGCACGGCCACCTCGAGATCGACCCCCTCAACCAGCTCATCGTCGTCGCGGAGCTCACCTGGCGCGATCTGGCGATCCTGCGTGCCTACCGGCGGATGCGGCGGCAGTTCGGCACGACCTACACCCCGACCTACGTCGACCAGATCCTCGTCGCGCACCCCGACACGGTGCGCGCCATCATGGAGCACCTGCGCGCCCGCCTGGATCCGGACCGGCCAGCCGACGCGCCCGACGAGGACGCGACCCGCGCCACGGTCCTGGCGGCGCTGGACCGTCTGGAGCGGCTCGACCACGACCGGATCCTGCGCCGCCTGCTCGTGCTCATCGACGCGACGCTGCGCACGAACGCCTTCCGCCACGACGCCGTCGCGGACGACACCGGCGAGCCCTACATCGCGATCAAGTACGACCCGTCGCTGATCCCCGAGGCGCCCCAGCCCCGGCCGCACCGGG
>JBKHDS010000315.1:0-3198 GCA_046541215.1 Nitriliruptoraceae bacterium | reverse complement strand
ACGACCCGGTTCATGACGCTCAGGACGGCCAGCAGCACCGCGAACATCGTGATGGCGGCGATGAAGCCCGCCAGTAGCTGCCACCGCAGGGAGCGGGTTTCCAACATGCGTTCCATGATCGATCCGTTCTCTGCATCCGTCTGCTCGTACCGGAGATGGTCCGGGCCCCTTCGACGACCGAACACCGGGCCCCTTTCTCTCGAAGCGTCGGGCGGCGGGTGGCGAACTGAACCGAGGAACGAGGCAGACCGATACCGCGAACGACAACTGCTCGCCAGAGGGTCATTTCCTGCGCACCGGAGCGACACCACGCTCCAAGGAGCCCCTGGAGCTCGATATCGGGATGATCGCCACGCACGCCTGCCAGGTGGGTCGGCGAGATCGGACCGGCGTGAGCATCGCGCAGGCACAGCGAAGGGCCGAGCGATGTGCACCGAGCCGCCACTTCTGCGCCTTGCGTCGAGCATCTCCCCAGGTGCGCTCTGCAAGCGCTTCTCCAGCGCTCGAGGGGTCGATGGCTGACCACAGCAGCGCAGGTAGCTGCCTCCCGTGAGAACCCCTCTGCACGGTCGCCGGAACACCGGCGCCAAAGGATGAACCTGATGCCTCCTTCAACCAGTATGGACCGGTTCCTCACGAAGGTCATCGGTCAGCACGCGATGTGGAAGTTGACGCTGCACCGCGCCGCAGCGGGCGAGCCGGTCGACCTCGATCCGGCGGTCGCGCGCCGGGACGACAGCTGCGACCTCGGCCGATGGCTCCACGACGGGGCCGTCGGCGTGCTCGCGGCGGAGGAGCGTCGGGTGCTCACCGACGTCCACGCGGCCTTCCACCGGGTCGCGGCGGCCGCGCTCGAGCAAGCGCTGACCGGACACCACGCACAGGCCCGCCGCGCGCTCGAGCCCGGCAGCGAGTTCCTGGCGATCTCGACCGACCTCGTCGAACGTCTCCATCAGCGACGGGACCGGCGCTACGACGTCAGCCAACTCGCGGAGCCCGAGCTGGTGAGCCGGCAGGTCTCCGGCACCATGATCGAGGCCGGCTCCCAGGCACAGCTCACCCTGGAGGGCGCGCAGGAGGTCGCCGAGCACGCCACCGCGGTCGCGGCCGCGACCGAGGAGCAGGCCACCGCCATCCAGGAGGTGGCAGCCCGGGCCGCCGAGTCGGTCGAGATCGCCCAGCGGGCAACGACCGGTGCGAGCGAGGCGGTCGACGCGCTCTCGGAGCTCACCGCGTCGACGGACCGGGTCGAGCAGGTCCTGGTCCTGATCGACCGGATCGCGCGCCAGACCCATCTGCTCGCGCTCAACGCCACGATCGAAGCGGCCCGTGCCGGCAACGCGGGCCGGGGGTTCTCCGTCGTCGCCAGCGAGGTCAAGAAGCTCGCCACCGAGGTCTCCGACGCGACCCGCGAGGTCGGCGACATCGTCAGCGGTGTCCAGCGGCACGGCGCCGGGGCGAACGAACGGGTGAGCGCGATCCTCGCCGATCTGACCGACGTCCTCGGGGCGCAGAACTCCATCGCGAGCTCCGTCGAGGAGCAACGGGCCGTCGCTGCCGATGTCGCCGAGCGGGTCGCGCTGGTCGCGTCCGAGATGACGACGATCAGCGACAACGCCGCGTGCATCGCGTCCGCGACGGAGGCGGGTGTGGCGCTGTCGATCTGGCTGGAGGGCCGCGTATCCCACCGCGAGAACGCGGCATGAGTCCCCTCCCGCACCCACGCCCGCTGACCCATCGGTGCCGCGTGCCCTACCGCCCGGCGGCACCAGCGAGCTGCCCCGGCGTGACCCGACGGATGGGTCGTGCAGCCACAGCCCAAGGAGCGACCACGATGCCTGTCCCGAACCCGCGCGCGAGCTTCACCCTCGATGAGGACGACGGGCTCGTGCGGATCGTCTGGGGTGGTGCGGTCGTCACGAGCGCCGACGCCGAGGCGGCCGTCACGGCGGTCGGCCACCGGATCGCGGGAGGGACCCACGGCTTGCTCGTGGACATGCGTGCCGCCGGTCCCATCGAGCGAGACGCCCGGCAGATCCTCGCAGCGGCGAGCGGGCCGAGCCGCGTCGCGCTCCTCGTCGAATCGGCTCGAAGCCGCGTGGTCGCGAACTTCTTCCTCGGCCTCCACCGCACGGAGGTGCCGCTCCAGCTCTTCGACGACGAGGATCTCGCTCGCTCGTGGTTACAGGCGCCACAACCGCTCGCGTGACGTCGCGACCGGTCTGGACGGACCAGAGGGGGAAGACCATGGAGGAGGAGACCGTCAGGGGCACCCGGTTCGAGATGCTCCGCGACCGCCGCGGCTTCCTGCGCTGCAGCTGGGCGGTCGGGACCGAGGTCGGACGGGAGGATGCGCAGCAGGCCGTGGCAGCGGTCGCGACCCTGGCACCGACGTTGCCCTACCCCCTCCTGGTGGACATGCGCCGTGTCCGACGCATCGACCACGAAGCGCGTCGGGTGTTCGGCACCAACACCGTGCTGCGACGGCAGGCCCTCCTGATCGAGACGCCCGTCAGCCGCGTCCTCGCGAACTTCTTCATCTCCGTGACCGGTACCGCGTTCCCCACCCGGAGCTTCGATGACGAGGCCAAGGCCATCGACTGGCTGCAACGTGAAGAGTGAGCCCCTCCTACAGACCTCCGAGCCGCTCCCACACCGGGTGCAAGCTCGCATCACCGACCTCCTGGAGACCGTCGGGGCCTTCGCTGCGCTCGACTTCTCGCGACCGGCACCCCTGACGGACGCTGGCGACGATCTCGACGCGCTCGCGCTCGGGATCAACATGCTCGGTGAGGAGGTCGCGGCCGCGCAGCAGGATCTGACGCAGCGGGTCACCGACCGGACCCGGGAGCTGGAGCAGCTCATGGAGGAGCTCCGAGCGGAGGTCGAGGAGCGCCAGCGAGCCGAGGAGGCGCTGCGGCTCGCGAAGACGCACCTGACCGACCAGGTCGCCGAGCTCGAGTCGGTGAACGAGGAGATCAGCAGACTGACCGACCTGACGACCTTCCTCCAGGTCTGCCGGGACCGGGACGAGGCCATCCGCATCCTCGGTGATGTGCTGCCGACGCTGTTCCCGGGGAGCCATGGGGCGGTCTACAGCCGGACCGAGCAGGAGACCGGACGCCGCAGCGCCGCGGCCTGGGGCACCGACCAGCTGCCCGACGAGGTCGCGTGGGACACCTGCTGGGGGATGCGCCG
>JBKHDS010000314.1:0-3222 GCA_046541215.1 Nitriliruptoraceae bacterium | reverse complement strand
GGTCACCGCCTCGGTCGCCCGGGCTCGGGAGAACATCCGGTCCGTGCGCGAGCAGGTCTCCCAGGAGCTGTGGGAGGCGGTCAACGACCTCCACCTCATGCTCGCCGGTCGGGACCTGATCGCGGAGCTCGAGGACCAGCCCTACGAGCTGTTCCGGGCGTTGCGTCGGGCCAGCATGACGATCTACGGCGCCGCGAGCGAGACCATGCCCCGTGACGAGGGCTGGCGCTTCATGGCGCTCGGTCGGCTCCTCGAACGAGCGGAGATGACCTGCCGGCTGATCGACGTGCGCTACGTGCAGCTCGAGGCCCTCTCCGGTCCGAGCCGCCGGCTGGCCAGGGCTGGCGCCGAGGTGGCACACGGCTCGGACCGCAGTGACTTCCACGACTGGATCGCGGTGCTGAAGTCCGCCTCGGCATTCGAGGCCTACCGGCGTCGGTACCGGGCGTCGATGGACCCGGCCGACGTCGTCGAGTTCCTCCTGCTCGAGCCGGACCTCCCACGCAGCGTGCGTTACAGCCTGCGCTCGGCACGCTTCCAGCTCGACGCGCTCGGGGGCGGTCGACCGAGCCGAGCGGCCCGGCAGCTGGGGCGTATCAGCGCTGCGCTGGAGTTCCGGGACGTCAGCGAGCTGTTCGACGTCGGGCTCTCAGCCTTCCTCGAGGACGTCCAGCTCCAGATCGCCGAGGTCGCCGAGGCCGTGGCCGCCGAGTTCTTCCACCACGAACCAGCCGGGTCGCTGCACGCGATCGCCACCGGCTGAGCCAGGAGGGCCGGTGCGGCTCGACATCCGCTACGTGACACGGTTCCGCTACGCCGGTGCGGTCAGCGAGTCCCAGAACGAGCTGCGCGCCTGCCCCACCACCGACCACCGCCAGGCGCTCGTGCACTACCACGTGCGCACCGACCCGGCCTCGCGTGTCGCGGCCTACCGGGACCACTGGGGCACGCGCGTCGACACCTTCGGGATCCGGCTGCCGCACCGCCACCTCGAGGTGGTCGCCGAGGCGACGGTCGAGACCCAGGAGCCGGTCCGTCCGCTCACCCCGGTCCCGCTGGCCGCGCTGCAGGACCCCACGTTCCACGACGAGCATCTGGAGTTCCTCCAGCCCTCGGCGCACGTCAGCTGGGGTGCCGGCGTGCAGGCGGAGGCGGGCCGGATCGCCGCAGGCGTCGGCGACGACGTGGTCGCGCTCGCCCAGGCCGTCCACGACCACGTCGGTGGGTTCACCTACCTGCCCGGTGCCACCCGCATCGGGACCCCGGTGGAGGAGATCCTCACGGCGCGCCGCGGGGTGTGCCAGGACTTCGCCCACCTCGCGTTGGCGCTGCTGCGGAGCCTCGGCGTGCCGGCCAGGTACGTGTCCGGCTACCTGTTCGCGGCCGCCGATGCGACCGGCTCGGATCCGGGGACGGACGAGGTCACGGTCCAGACCCACGCCTGGGTCGAGGCCGCGATCCCTGGCTGGGGATGGTTCGCCCTCGACCCCACCAACAACCAGCACGTGAGCGAGCGGCACGTCACGATCGGCCGCGGTCGCGATTACGACGACGTCGCGCCCTTCCGCGGGGTGTTCGTCGGGGAGCAACGCCACGAGCTGGAGGTCGAGGTCGCGATGCGCCGGTTCACGCTCAGTCCGCTCGGGGATGCGGGCGCAGCCGGGCAGCAGCAGCAGTGAAGGGTCCGACCCCGCGACCGCGGTCCCGGAGCGAGAGCCGGCAGTTGCGACGCTGCCTGCCGGCCGAGGGCACGGTCGTCGAGCTCACCCTGGGCCGCTCGCAGCACGGCTGGCGCACCCGCGTGGAGCAGTTGGACGGCACCCGGGTGCTCGTGGTGGCGCCGACCCAGGAGGACGGGCGTGCGCTCGAGGTCCCGCCGGCGACCGCCGCCGCCCTGACCTGGCCCGCCCAGGAGGCGCTGCTGCGGGCCGACGGCCGCCTCGATGGGGGGGACGTCGACGTGGTGCCGCGCTGGTGGGTCGACCTCGACCGCGTGACCCGGGTGCAGCGGCGCGATGCGTACCGGCTCCGCGTCGCCCGCCCCGTGGTCCTGCTGGTCGAGGGCACGCACCTGTCCGGGGTGACCGAGGACCTGTCGGAGGGCGGTGCCCTGGTGGTCGTCCCGGCGCCGCTGCAGGCCGAGGCCGGCCAGCCGGTGCGGGTGCGCCTCGGCCTCGCCGAGGGCGAGATCCTGCTGCTGGACGCCGAGGTCGTGCGCGTCGCGCCCACCTCGGACGGTGCCGCGGAGCTGGGACTGCGCTTCCGCGATCTCGACGGCGAGCTCGCGGACCGGGTCCGCCGCTTCGTCCTGGCCGAGCAGATGCGCCGGCGCGGCGGTGACGCCGAGTGAGCCGACAGCTCCGGTGCGGACCCGGGGCACACGAGGGAGGACCCCGGGGAGTCGGACATCGTCCGCTCGATCGGCGGCCCAGGGTCTGACGGTGGGCTCGCGCTCGTCTCCCTCGGGGTCCTCGGCGCGGTGGGGGCGCGGCCCGATCGCTCGGGGCGCCGCATCGAACGCTCCACCGCACGTCCACCTCTCCGCGGTGCCGCGGGCGCTGTCCCACGCCCGGTGTCCGCACCGTCGCCGCCGGCGATCGCGAGCGCAGCCCCGGACGTCGCCCGCCCATCGGCGGGCTGGACACCGGTCGCGTCATCGCTATCGGGAAGCAGGATCGGTGGAACCTCCACCGTAGACGGGCCGCGCGGCGCGGTCACGGGTCGGTGCGCAGGGCGGGGCGCCTGCGTCCCATCCGGGCGTGGTGCGCGCGGGTTTGCCTGCAGGACCACCCGCCCGTACCCTTTTCTCAACCTCGATGTTGAGGAAAGACTCCCGCATGCCCACCCCGCCCGCCGCGCCGGCCGAGCGCTCGCTCGTGCCGCTGCTCGGTGAGCAGCGAGCGTCGATCGTCGAGCACCTGCGTCGCACCGGTGACGCCAGCGTTGCGGAGCTCGCGGCACGGCTGGAGATCTCCCAGGTCGCGGTCCGCCGCCACCTCGGCGTCCTCGACGAGGAGGGGCTGGTGACCTCCGAGACCGTCGCCGGGTCGCGGGGCCGCCCCGCGGCCCGCTACCGTCTGACCCCGGCGGCGGGGCGCCTGTTCCCGCACCGCTACGACCGCTTCGCGACCGAGCTCCTCGACTTCCTCGACGTCCACCACGGACGGGACGGCCTCCACGCCTTCCTGCGCTGGCGCGTCGAGCGCGAGGCCGAGGGTCTGC
>JBKHDS010000313.1:0-3225 GCA_046541215.1 Nitriliruptoraceae bacterium | reverse complement strand
CCGCACCAGGTCCTCCGAGCGGCCACGTACCCTCGCGCGCCGTGGCCTCCGCACCCCTGCCCCCGCTGCAGCACCACCCGTTGCTCGACGGGCTGCGCGAGCGCGTGCTCATCCTCGACGGAGGCATGGGCACGAGCCTGCAGGCCGCCGGTCTGACGGCCGCGGACTTCGGCGGCGACGCGCTCGACGGCTGCAACGAGGTGCTGGTCCGCACCCGCCCAGACGTGATCGAGCGCGTCCACCGCGACTTCCTCGAGGTGGGGGTCCACGCCGTCCAGACCGACACCTTCGGCGGGGCGCCCTGGGTGCTGGACGAGTACGGCCTCGGGGCCGACACCGAGGAGCTCAACCGCCTGGCCGCCGAGGTGGCACGTCGCGCCGCGGACGCCTTCGCCACCCCCGGCGACCCGCGCTACGTGATCGGTTCGATCGGCCCGGGGACCCGCGCGCCGACGCTCGCGCTCGGCAAGGACCCCGCCGACACCCGCGACTTCATCGACGTCGCGACGATGGAGGAGGGGTACCGCCGCCAGGCCCGCGGGCTGCTGGACGGCGGCGCCGACGTCATCCTCATCGAGACCTGCTTCGACCTGCTCCAGGTCAAGGCGGCCGTGGCCGCCGTCAACGACGTGTTCGTGGAGCGGGGCATGCGCGTCCCGCTGATGGTCCAGTTCACCGTCGAGAGGGACATCAACACCCTCCTGCTCGGCACGGAGCCCCAGGCCGCCATCGCCGCACTCGACCCGCTCGCGATCGACGTGCTGGGCATGAACTGCGCCACCGGCCCGGAGGACATGCGCGAGCACGTCCGCACCCTCGCGTACCAGTCGCGACTGCCGATCAGCGTGGTCCCCAACGCCGGCATCCCCCACCTCGAGGAGGGCCGGACCGTCTACCCGCTCACCCCGGAGGGGCTGGCCGAGGCGCAGCACACGTTCGTCACCGAGCTCGGCGTGAGCATCGTCGGCGGCTGCTGTGGCACGACCCCGGCCCACCTCGCCGCGGTCGTCGAGGCGGTGGAGGGGCTCACCCCGCGCCGGCGGGCCGTGGACCGTCCGGGCGCGGTCCGCAAAGGCGCGGCGGGCCGCCTGACCGACCCGGCTCAGCTGCGGACCGAGCGACCGATCGAGGTCCGCCCGGGAGGCGCCAGCGCTGGCGGTGATGAGCACCACCTCGATGCCAGCACCGAGGTGGCACGCGGACCTGCCCCAAGGACCAGCGACAGCAGCAGCGCCGACTCAGCCGCAGGTGATGCCGACACCGAGGTGGCGGCGGGCCGGCGCGAGGAGGACGCCCGCCCCCCGATCACCGTCGAGTGGCGGCCGCAGCTCGCGTCGCTGTACAGCGCGGTGCCGATCGAGCAGGAGAACGCGTTCCTGGCCATCGGGGAGCGCGCGAACGCCAACGGCTCGAAGGCCTTCCGCGAGCTGCTGCTGGCCGAGGACTGGGACGGCATGGTCCAGCTCGCCCGGTCCCAGACCCGCGAGGGCGCCCACGTGCTGGACGTGTGCGTCGACTACGTCGGCCGCGACGGCACGCCCGACATGATCGAGGTGGTGGACCGCTACGCCACCCAGTCCACCCTCCCGCTCGTCATCGACTCCACCGAAGCCGAGGTGATCGAGGCGGCGCTGACCCGGCTCGGGGGGCGGGCGGTCATCAACTCCGTCAACCTCGAGGACGGGCGCATCAAGGCCGACCGGCTGCTGCCGCTCGCCAAGCGGTACGGCGCCGCGGTGATCGTGCTCGCGATCGACGAGGAGGGCCAGGCCCGCACCGCCGACCGCAAGGTCGCGATCTGCGAGCGCATCGCCGCGATCGCGATCGACGAGTACGGCCTCGAACCCCACGACCTCATCTTCGACTGCCTGACCTTCCCGCTCGGCTCCGGGCAGGAGGACCTGCGGCGCGACGCTCGCGAGACCCTGGAGGCGATCGCGCGCATCAAGGCGTCCGTGCCCGGCTGCGCCACGACCCTCGGGGTGTCGAACGTGTCCTTCGGGCTGTCACCGGCGGCACGGCAGGTGCTGAACTCGGTGTTCCTGAAGGAGGCGATGGACCGGGGGCTGGACTCGGCGATCGTGCACCCGGGGAAGATCCTGCCCCTGCACCGCATCCCCGATGAGCACGTCGCCGTCGCCACCGACCTCATCCACGACCGCCGTGGGACCGCGGGCACGCCGATCGCGAGCGGGGAGGAGGGCAGCGACCTGATCCCCCGCGATGCCGACTACGACCCCCTGCACGAGCTCATGCGCCTGTTCGAGGGCGAGCGCGAGGCCGGCGCGACCAAGGAGGAGCTCGCCGCGCTGCCCGTCGAGGAGCGGCTGGAGCGGCGCATCATCGACGGCGACAAGGACGGCATCGACGCCGACCTCGACGAGGCCCTGGCCGAGCACCCACCGCTAGAGATCATCAACCGCTTCCTGCTCGCCGGGATGGCGACCGTCGGCGAGCTGTTCGCCTCCGGCCAGATGCAGCTGCCCTTCGTGCTGCAGTCCGCGGAGACGATGAAGACCGCGGTCGCCCACCTCGAACCCCACATCGAGGCAGCGGGTGGCGGCGCGACGTCGACGAAGGGCCGGGTGCTACTCGCCACCGTCAAGGGCGACGTGCACGACATCGGCAAGAACCTCGTCGACATCATCCTGCGCAACAACGGCTACGACGTCGTCAACCTCGGCATCAAGCAGCAGATCGACACGATCATCGAGGCCGCCGAGGAGCACGACTGCGACGCCATCGGCATGTCCGGGCTGCTGGTGAAGTCGACGGTGATCATGAAGGACAACCTCGTCGAGCTGAACGAGCGAGGGCTCGCGTCGAGGTACCCGGTGCTGCTCGGCGGTGCGGCGCTCACGCGCGGCTACGTCGAGGACGACCTGCGCGCCATCTACGAGGGCGAGGTGTTCTACTGCAAGGACGCCTTCGAGGGCCTGCGCGTGCTGGATGCCGTGCTGCCCGCCCGTCGCGAGGCCGCCGCCGCTGCCGCGGTGGCCGGCGCCGGGGCCGGTGGATCAGACGCCGACGCTGCTGTCCAGGTGGCCGCCGACGGGGCCGCCGCCGGTGCGGCGCCGCTCGAGGCAGCCGGCGTAGGGGCCGCCGATCCGGATGCCGACGCTGAACGAGCGACCGAGGTAGCGATCGACGCCGACAGTGCCGTCCGGGCCGGGGCGAGGACGACCACGGGCGCGCGCGCTGGCGCCGGCGATGCCGACCACCTCG
>JBKHDS010000312.1:0-3226 GCA_046541215.1 Nitriliruptoraceae bacterium | reverse complement strand
GCGAGCGGCTTGCCGGTGATCACCGCCGGGTGGTGCCCGCGGCGGATCTTGCCGTACTCGTGGGCCATCCACCCCATCACGAGTTCGTTCGTGGCGACGTCGGGGGCGGGCACGTCCGCGTTCGGGCCGATGACGTCCACCACCGCAGCGATGTACCCGCGCGAGAGCCGTTCCAACTCGCTCGGGGACAGCTGCTTCGGGTCGACCGCGACCCCGCCCTTGCCGCCACCGAATGGCAGGTCCAGCAGCGCGGTCTTGAAGGTCATCCAGAAGGCGAGCGTCGTGACCTCGGCTGCCGTCACCGACGGGTGGAAGCGGATGCCGCCCTTCGCGGGACCACGCGTGTCGTCGAAACGCACGCGGTAGCCGGCGAAGGTCCGAAGCGACCCGTCATCCATGCGCACCGGGATGGAGACCTTCAGCGAGGAGGCCGGCTGGGCGAGCCGCGCGCAGGCGTCCTCGGACAGCTCGGCGTAGGGCAGCGCCTCGTGGAAGCGCACGATGGCGTCCTGGAGCAGGTCCTCGGTCACGGGGTCCTCCGGTCACGCCGTGCTCGGTCGCCGGACGCCCGTCACGTCCGGGTGGGACGCACGAAACGGTAGTGGGAGACGTGCCACGTGTCGCCGCCGCCGTAGGCGAAC
Organism: Nitriliruptoraceae bacterium; assembly: GCA_046541215.1. Taxonomy (GTDB): domain Bacteria; phylum Actinomycetota; class Nitriliruptoria; order Nitriliruptorales; family Nitriliruptoraceae; genus T1Sed10-7. The sequence goes on along the minus strand of JBKHDS010000312.1, from coordinate 2,585 downwards.
AGCTCCTCGCAGGCGATCGTGAACACCCGCCACCGGTTGAAGGCCGCGCGTGGCGACACCGGGCCCGCGGCGTCGCGGAACACCTGCAGGATGCGGTCACGGTGGGTGTCCAGCCGCTCGAGCCAGGCGCGCAAGGTGCGGGCGTAGTGTACGCCGGAGACCGCCCATCGGTCCTCGGCCTCGAGGCCCCTGACGCTCAGCAGGAGCAGATCGTGGGAAGGCATGAGCCCCCCGGTGAAGAAGTGCCGCGCCATCCAGTCGGCGTCCGAGCCGGTCTCGAAGGGGTAGGCGTCGCTGCGGTGGGCGAAGACGTGCACGAACAGCTTCCCGCCCGGCCGCAACCAGCTCGCGATGCGCTCGGTGAGCACCCGGTGGTTGCGGACGTGCTCGAACATCTCGACCGAGACCACCCGATCGAACGCGGCTGCGTGCACCACCTCGGCGTAGGCCCCGGGCCCGCCGTCGGGGCCCGCGCCGGCACCGAGCCGGTTCACGTCGCAGGTGAGCACGGTGACGTTGGCGAGCCCTCGCAGCGCCGCCTGCTTCTCGATGTGCTCGCGCTGGGTCGCCGAGTTCGACACCGCGGTGATCCGCGCGGCCGGGTACCGCTCCGCCATCCACAGCGTCAGCGAGCCCCACCCGCAGCCGAGCTCGAGGATGTCCTGGCCGTCGGCGAGCTCGGCCCGGTCGCAGGTCAGCGCCAGCATCGCCTCCTCGGCCTCGGCGAGGCTGCCGACACCGATCGGCCACCATGCCGAGGAGTACTTCAGGCGCGGGCCGAGCATGAGCTCGAACAGCTCGGTGGGGACCTCGTAGTGCTGCTCGTTGGCCTCGTCGGTGTCGATCGCGACCGGTGCCGCCGCCAGCGCCTGCAGCAGCTCGCGCTGCCGCTGCCCCCGCTCCTCGACGCTGCCGGCGGTGATCGCGGCGTCACGCCGGCGCAGCAGCCGGCGGATCGCGCGCCGCAGCACCGGGTCCGGGAGCAGGCCCCGGTCGATGACGGCGTCGATCGCGCGGGCGGTGAGGCTCGGGCTCACGCGCTCACCTCGCGCCGGGGCTGCCGCTCCCGCGCCGCCTGCGATGCACGCTCGCGCTCGTAGGCCACGAGATCGATGCGGCGCGGGGGCAGGTCGGCCTCACGCACCTCGACGAGCTGTTGGCCGTAGGGGTGGGTCCCGAGCGTGCCGTTCATCGGTCGGGTGAGCACCACCTGCAGGTCGCTGATGTAGCGGGCGAGGAACGCCCCCTCGCAGTAGGCGAGGTAGAACTCCCACATCCGCACGAAGCGGTCGTCGAACCCGAGGGCGTGGACCTCATCGAGGTTGGCGAGGAACCGCTCGCGCCAGCGACGCAGGGTCTCGGCGTAGTGCACCCCGATGTTGGAGACCTCCTCGACGTAGAGGTCGCCGCTGCGGCCCATCGACCCGCTCATCGCCTCCAGCGACGGCAGGTGGCCACCGGGGAAGATGTAGCGCTGGATGAAGTCAGGCCGGCGCTTGTAGTTGTCGTAGCGCTGCTCGGGGATCGTGATGACCTGCACCGCAGCGAGCCCGTCCGGAGCGAGCAGGCGGTCGATGGTCGCGAAGTAGGTGTCGAGATAGCGGTGCCCGACCGCCTCCAGCATCTCGATCGAGACGATGCGGTCGTAGCGGCCGGCGACCTCGCGGTAGTCGATCAGCTCGATCGAGACGAGGTCGTCGAGCCCGGCCTCGTGGACCCGCTGGCGGGCGAGCTCGGCCTGCTGCTCGCTGAGCGTGATCCCGGTCACCCGGCACCCGTAGGTCGAGGCCGCGAAGATCGCGAACCCGCCCCAGCCGCACCCGATCTCCAGCACGTGGCAGTCCGCGTCGATGCGCGCCTTCTCCGCCAGCCGCCGGTACTTGGCGACCTGGGCGTCCTCGAGGGTGTCGGCGGGCGAGCTGAAGTACGCCGCCGAGTAGGTCATGGTCTCGTCGAGGAAGAGCGCGTACAGCTCGTTCGACAGGTCGTAGTGGGCGGCGATGTTGCGCTTGGAGCGCCCGAGGCGGTTCGCCCGCATGCCGTGCACGAGCTTGTCGCCGGCGATGTTGGCGAGCGCGGCCGGGGTGATGCGCTTGAGCGCCCGGCGGTTGGCGATGACGATGCGCACGAGCGACACCAGGTCGCCAGAGGACCACTCCCCCCGCATGTAGGACTCGCCCACCCCGACGGTCGCGCCGTGGAGCAGCCGCGTGAAGAACCGCCAGTCGTGCACGTGGATGCGGGAGCGCAGCGGACTGTCCACGTCCCCGAAGGTCCGCCGGCGGCCGTCAGGCAGGACCACCTCGACGGCGCCGACGACGAACTGCTCGAGCATCGAGGTGACGGTGCGCTGGGCTCGACGCTCGCTGGCGCTCGGGATGCGGACGATGTCGGGCGCGACCGGGGGTGGCAGGACCTCGTGCTCCACGGGGCACTCCTCGGGGGATGGTTGCAGCGCGCAGGGGCTCAGGCGCTCGGGGCGGGTTCGTCGTGGGCCGACGCGGGGAGGGGGTCCGACGGAACCCCACCGGCCGGGACGGCCTCCGGATCGGATCGCACGGCCCGACCACGCACCACGGCCCCCC
>JBKHDS010000311.1:0-3240 GCA_046541215.1 Nitriliruptoraceae bacterium | reverse complement strand
GCAACCGGCACCGGGACGCCGCACTGCCCTCACTCCCGACCACCGTGGCGGAGCAGGTCGAGGAGGAGGCGCGCCGGGAGCGTGAGGTCCGGGCCTTCTACGAGGAGGAGGGGCTGCTGACCCAGCCCGCTCGGCTGCGGCACTACCTCACCGCGCCGATGCCGCCCTACCTCGCCCCCATCAGCTGGCTCGGGGTCACCGACGACCTCACCGGCGACGACCGGTTGGCCGAGGACGGGGTCTCCTACACCCCCGAGCCCGGGCCGGACCTGCCCTACTTCTACGCCGCGAACGCCCGCGATCCCCGGCTCGGCATCGTCCACGAGGGGGCGCACTACCAGCAGCTCGCGCTCGCGTGGGCCCACCCGAACCCCCTGCGGCGGCGCTACTACGACTCGCTCCCCAACGAGGGCATCGCCTTCTACAACGAGGAGTTCCTGCTCCAGGCCGGCCTGTTCGAGGACGCGCCCCGCTCCCGTGAGGTGATCCACAACTTCAACAAGCTGCGCTCGCTCCGGGTCATCGTCGACGTCAACCTCGCCACCGGCGCGTTCAGCCTCGACGAGGGGGTCGCCGCCTTCGTCGAGCTCGTGCCGATGGACGAGGAGACCGCGTTCGAGGAGACCGCGAGCTACACCGCGAACCCTGGTCACGCGATGACCTACCTGGTAGGCAAACAGCAGATCCTGGCGCTGCAAGCCGAGCTGCTGCGGGTCCAGGGGGAGGCGTTCTCGCTGCGGGCTTTCCACGATCGCCTGTGGCTCGAGGGCAACGTCCCGCTCGCCCTCCAGCGCTTCGAGGTGCTCGGCGACCGTTCGGAGCTCGAGGTTCTCGACGCCGCCGGACCCTGGTGGTGACCAAGGTCGACGCCACCCCCGCTCCGAGGCGCCGCCCGATCGTCCGGACCGTGCTGTGGCCGACGCTCGCCCAGTGGCGGGTGCGCGGTCCACGCTTGGTGCTCGGGCTCGCCATCATCGCGGTGGGGGTCGCCCTCATGGTCCGGGCGGAGTTCGGGCTCGCGCCGTACGAGGTCCTGAACCAGGGGGTGTCGGTCCGGACGCCCCTGACGATCGGCCAGGCCTCGATCGTCATCGGGGTGGGCGTGCTGCTGCTGTGGTTGCCCCTGCGACAGCGTCCGGGCTTCGGGACGGTCGTCAACGTGCTCGGGGTCGGCCTGATGCTGGACGCGTGGCTCCTGGTGGTCCCCACACCGACGCCGCTGTGGACCCGGATGACGTTCCTGCTCGTCGGTGTCGTCCTGGTCGGGCTGGGCATCGGGCTCTACATCGGGGCTGGCCTCGGACCCGGGCCGCGGGACGGGCTCATGACCGGTCTGGCGGAGTTCGGCGCGCCGGTGTGGGCCGTGCGTCTCGCGCTCGAATCCTCGGCGCTGCTGCTCGGCTGGTACCTCGGGGGCACGATCGGCATCGGGACGGTGGCCTTCGCGGTCGGTGTGCCCTTCCTCGCCGACTGGTCGCTCCGCCGCTTCGCCGTCCGCGAGTGAGCGGCCGCACGCCTCGGCCATCCGCGTCACCCGTCGCCGTGCGAACGAGCGTTCACTAGGCTTCGCGCTCGGCCGCTCCGGAGGTGACCATGTCCGCCCGTCCGCTCCACCGCCGCCTCGAGGAGGTGCCGCTCGTCGCGGAGCCGGCGAACGACGTCGAGCTGCGCACGCTGCTCCGGGTCGAGGACAGCGCCGCGGATCTGTCCATCACCTGGGTGCGCATCGACGGGCACCACCAGCGCCTGCGCACCGACGCGAGCACACGGCTGTACCAGGTGCTCGAGGGCGCCGGCACCATCACGGTGGGGGAGGAGCCGCTCGCGGTAGCGGCCGGCGACCTCGTGGTCATCCCGCCGTCGACGCCCTACCACCTCGATGGCGCCCTGACCTACCTCGTGCTCAACCAGCCCGGCTTCCGTGCCGGTGACGACCTCTACCTCGACGCAGCCGACGAGGTGCTCGGCAGCGAGCCGCCACCCAGGACGATGCCGGGCACCCCGGAGGTGTGACGATGTCGACGACCCCCCGCGTCGCGGTCCCCGACGGCGCCGTCCGCCCCGACGGCGTCGTCCCGATGTCCGACGTCATCGCGACACACGCCCCCGCCCTGGCCGAGGCTCGGCGGCGGTACTTCGACACCCTGCGACCGCTCATGGACGCCGACCCGGTCGCGCACGAGCTCCTGCGGCTCGCCACGGCTGAGCTGACCGGGTGCCGGCTGTGCCGCAACCAGCGGTCGGCCGCCGCTGCCGAGGCCGGCGTCGACGAGGTCGTGATCGAGCGCACCCGGCAGGGGCGCTACGACGGGCTCGACGAGCGTTCCCGCACCGCGCTGCACCTCGGTGAGCGCATCCGTGCCCACCCGGGGGACCTCGCGGCGGGGTCCGGGCCGGCGCCGGAGATCGACGCGCTCGGGATCGCGGCCGGCACCGCGATGGTCATGACGACCACCCGGGCGCTCGCCGACGGCAAGGCGCTCGTCGCGCTTGGCCTCGAGCCCGAGAGCTACCCCGTCCAGGAGCCCGCATGAGCCCGGGGTTCGCCGCCGTCGCGCGCCACCATCCCGAGGTGTTCGCCACCTACGCGGCCTACGTCGACGAGGTCTGGGCCAGCGACGCCCTGCCGCCGGGGACGCTCGAGCTGTGCCGGGTCCGGATCGCCCAGCTGCTCGGGGTCGAGAGCGAACAGGCGGTCCGGCTCGGTGCCGAGGTCGTGGGGCTCGAGGCCAAGCTCGCACACCTGGCGGCCTGGACCGACGATGCGCGCTTCACCGACGTGGACCGGGTCTGCCTCGCCTTCGCCGAGCAGTTCCTGCTCGACACCCAGGCGCTGGACGATCCGACGGCCGAGGCTGTGCGCGAGCGGGTCGGTGACGCGGGGCTGGTGACCTTGGCGCTGGGTGTGGGGCTCGCCGAGGGGATGGTCCGTGCCGCCGTCGCGCTCGGCGAGCGGCCGTCAGCCGGTCGCTACGTGTCCGCGGCCGACCGTGCGGTCGCCGCCGGCGTCGCAGGAGCAACGGACCGGGTTCATGACCCCGGGCCAGATGACGGGTGAGCAGCAGGTCCGGACTGTTCGCCACCAGCGAGGGTTCCCGGCCTGAGGCCTTCGGACCGGTCGAGTGGGCGCTGCTGGTGGGGACCGCGACCATCTGGGGCTCGTCCTACCTGTGGATCGAGCTGGGCCTGCGCAGCCTCGAACCTGGGGTGATCTCCGCGGCCCGTGTCCTGCTCGGTCTG
>JBKHDS010000310.1:0-3253 GCA_046541215.1 Nitriliruptoraceae bacterium | reverse complement strand
CGCGCGGAACCCGCATGGATCGTCGTGTACCCCTTGACCCCGGAGGAGAGCGTCAACAGGAGCGGGAGGGCCTCGCGATCGCGCACCTCACCGACGATCGCCACGTCGGGGGCCATCCGCAGGAAGCCGCTGACCAGACGGCGGAGGTCGATCTCAGGACGGTCCGGTCGGGCCGAGCGCGTCTGCATGCTGGCGACGTTCGGCAGCGGCACGTCGACCTCGAAGACCTCCTCCGCGGTGACGACCCTGAGGCTCGGGTCCAGCTCGGCGGTGCAGCACGACAGCAGGGTCGTCTTGCCGGAACCGGGCGGTCCGGCCACGACCGTAGAGAGACGAGCCTGCGCGGCGGCGCGCAGGAAGACCGCCACCTGAGTGGTCAGCATCCCACGCGCGACCAGCTCATCGAGCGAGCGGAAGGCGACACCGGTGAAGCGTCGGATGTTGACGAGCAGGTGGCCGTCGCGGCCGATGTCGCGATGCACGATGTGCAGCCGAGCTCCGGAGTCCAACTGGGCATCCTGGAGCCCCTCGGACGGGTCGAGTTTGCGGTGTGAGGTCGACGCGTCATCGAGGATCTTCGTGAGCGTGCGCAGCACGTGCTCGTCGTCGTGGAACGCCTCGTCGTGGTAGCCCGACACCCCGACGTGGCGCTTGACGAGGATCTGGTCGGGCGCGTTGATCATGATCTCCCACACGTCCTCGTCCGCAAGGAGAGGCTCCAGCGGCCCGTAGCCGGTGAGGTTGCGCTGGGCACGTTCGACGACGCGCTCGGGGTCGGGGAGGTCGTGGTCGCGTCGACCATGCTTGTGCTCGAGGTTCCAGCGCACGACCTCGTCCTCGAGCAGCTGCTTCAGCCGCGAGGACGTCCCCGCGCGATCGAGGTCGAGCGACTCGTCCTTGGCGCGCTGGAGCACCCGGCGTTCCAGCTCGGCCAGCGGGGACTCCACGAGGCTCATGCCGTCTCCTCGTCGGTGAACCCCGCCAGGGAGCCGGGCGCGACCGACACGGGTGCCGGTTCGGTGCGGCGCTCACGGTCCCCGAGTGCGGCCAGCATCCCGATCGCTGCCCGGGTCACCGGACGCACGAAGCCCGCGGGCAGCGCCACCCCATCACGGAGCGCGTCGTCCACCGCTCGGACCGGCAGGTAGATCGGGCTCGGCAGTGATCCTGCGGACACACCGATGCGGTCCGCGACGAGGTCCGCGATGGCGGTGGTGATCTCCGCCCGTGCGCGCGGGCGACGCGGCGCTCGGTTCACCACCGGGAGCACGCGCTCGGCCGGGATGCCGAACCCGAGCAGGTCCGCGAGGGTGCGCACGAGGCTGTGCACGCCCTGCATCGTCGACGTGCCGACCGCCAGGACGAGGTCAGCCCGTGCCAGGGTGGCGCGCGCCAGGAGGTTGCGTTCCTCGACGTCGACCGATCCGGTGTCCGCCTCACCCTCGACGTCCGCTTCGGTGTCGGCCACCACCACGTCGGCCGTGCGCTGGAGCGCGTCCAGCGTGAGTTCCAGCGCCCGCGGTCGCAGGACGACCCACTGCCTCGGCTGTCGCAGTCCCAGCAGGAGCCGGTAGCCGCGCGCCTCGATGTGGAAGGTCTGTGCGCGGACCTCGTCGGCGCCTGGCGCCGCCGTGCGGTGCGCTTCGACGAGCTCCTGGATCGAGGGGACCACCGCCTCGGTGTCGTGCAGCATGGCCTGGTCCGCCCGCCGACACAGATCGGCGAGCAGGACCTGTAGCGGGGTGGAGCCGCCGGCGCCGAGCACCTCCGCAGGTCCGTCGGTGGCCGCGAAGCCCTGGGCGAGGGCGATCGCGACGGTCGAAGCTCCGGTCCCGCCGGCGCCGCACACCGCGACCAGCGGCGCCTGCGGCTCGTCGGTCCGGGGCAACGCGGCCGTCGGCTGCAAGCTGGCGGAGCCGACCGGGTCAGCGGTCGCCTGCAGCACCTCGAGCAGCTCATCACGGGAGAACGCGGTCGCGAGCACCGCAGCGGCCCCGAGGTCGCGCCAGGAGCGCGTTCCCTGCCCGTCGACCACGAGCACCGCGAGCCCGGCGTGGGCCGCCTCGCGGATCAGGTCGCGATCGAGGCCGGGTACGTCCGCGTCGACCAGGAGGGCGGAGAAGGCACGGCCGGACCGCAGACGGGCACGGACCTCCTCAGCGGACAGGCACCGGACGAAGTCGACCGGGAGCATCGCGCCGCTCGTCCAGCGCGCGACGGCACCGAACCAGTCCGCCCGGGCGCGTGCCAGGCCGAGCAGGACGAACCGGTCCGCCATCAGTCGTCCTGCCTCCCGTCCCCGACGGTCGCCGGGTCCGGCCGTGGACCCTCGACCGTGGGGTGCGGCCGGTAGGCCCCGGGGGCCGTCGCGCGATCACTGTCGGCCGCGGACCGCGTGACCAACAACTCCGCGGTACTGACGGCGTGGGCGAGGGCTTGCACGTCCTCGAGCGCGGAGACGGCGACGGTCAGCGTCACCTCCCCGGCATCGGCCAGCGACCCTCCGTCCGGCGCGGCGACGCCGAGCAGCGGTACACCGCGGACCACGAAGGCCGTGTAGGCCGCCTCGCCCGCGCCGTAGGTCGCCAGCACGTCGATCCGCTCGCCCGCGCGGAGGCTTCCACCGACGGCCGACCACCGAGGAAGCGCGAAAGAGAGGCTCTGCACCCCTGCCGACCGTCCGTCCTCGACGAGGTGGGAGCGGGACAGCACGTCGCCCGGAGCGAGCGGGGCGAGGACCATCTGGCCGACGAGTTCCTCGACCTCGCCACCCGGCACGACGGCACCGGCGACCTCCGGCGGCAGGTCCAACGCGATGGTCCCGAACCGCTCACCGACGACCTCGAGGCTGGTCAGCCGGGTGCCCGGTTCGACCGCGGCGGTCGCGACGACGTACCGCGTCACGGGTGCCGAGGTGGCGTCGAGGTAGGCCACGAAGGTCGCGACCGCCGCGGCGACGATGAGCAGCGCGCCGACGACCGCCCGACCGTTCGGCAGCCCGCGGACCGGCCGGACCCGGCGCGCTGGCCCGGGCTCCGGGCGGGTCGCTGGGGACCCTGGCAACGTGGTGGTCTCGACCACGACGACCCCCGTCATGGAACCGTCCGGGGAGATGGCAGCCCGGGCGGGTACCGGAAAGATAGCGCAGCGCGGTCGCCGTGCCACCCCTTGGGTGTTCCGAGGGGAGCAGCCGGGACCGTCGCGTCGCAACATGGAGCATCGTAGCAACATGCGATATACTCGCGCAAACCTG
>JBKHDS010000309.1:0-3257 GCA_046541215.1 Nitriliruptoraceae bacterium | reverse complement strand
CGAAGCGGGTGCCCTCGGCGAGCCGTTCGGGCAGCCCGGACTCGCGGGCCGCCTTCACCGTGCCGGAACCGTCGATGACCGGGTGCATGCGGGGGTCGGCGACGACATCGAAGAGCGCCTGCCGGTCGGCGGCGATCACCCGGCTGGTCGAGACCTTGCGTTCCTTGGCCACGGCGGCGGCTCCTGCGTCGAGGTGGAGGGTAGGGCCCTGGGGGGGCAACGCTCCTGAGTGGACGTTCGATGCCCGGCGTGCTGCGGGTCGGTCCCGCCGGCTAGCGATCGAACCGGTCCCGCCGACCGGCTCAGCCGCGGAGGCCAGCGACGAGCAGCAGGACCCCGAACAGCAGGAACGCCCCCGCAGCCAGCAGGTGCAGGATGCGCTCCGGCAGCCGCGCGCCGGCCACGACCGCGATCGCGATCGCCAGCCCGCTGGCCGCGGTCATCCCGGCCCCGGCACCCAGCCAGGTCGGCAGCGGCGCCTGCCCGCCGGCCAGGGTGAGCGTGGCGAGCATGGTCTTGTCGCCGAACTCGGCCACCAGGAACGCGAGCGTCACCCCGAGCAGCACGGAGGAGGACCGCAGCTCGGCGTCCTCCTCCTCGTCCTCATCGCGGTCCAGCAGCGTCCACAGCCCGAAGGCGAGGAAGAGCACCCCGCCACCGATCGTGACGGCTCGCTCCGGCAGCGCCGCACCCAGCGCCGTGCCGACCAGCGTCGACAGCCCGAGCATGGTGAACGCCGCGATGGCGATCCCACCGAGCACCGGCCAGGGCCGGTAGCGCAGCGCGAAGGCGACGGCCAGCAGCATCGACTTGTCCCCGAGCTCAGCCAGGAACACGAGCCCGAAGGCCGATGCCAGCTCGGCGATCACACCTTGACCAGCGGGGCGTAGGCGAGGATCAGATGCTTGCGTCCCGCGTCGACGAAGTCCACCGTGGCCTCGGCCCGCTCCCCCTCGCCGGCCAGGGCGACGATGCGGCCCGTGCCGAACCGGGTGTGCAGGACGTCGTCGCCGACCCGGAACTCCGCGCCGCCGATCTCGAGCACCTCGCGGTCGCGGCGCCGTCGGGCCGCGGACACCCCGGCGCCGGTGCCGCGCTCCTCGACGAGGTGCTCCGGGAGCTGGTCCAGGAACCGGGAGGGCGGGTTCATGTTCGTCCCGCCCCACAGGCTGCGTGTGGCGGCGTGGCTGAGGTGGAGCCGGTCCTGTGCCCGGGTCATCCCGACGTAGGCGAGCCGCCGTTCCTCCTCGAGCTGGGCCGGCTCCGACAGCGAGCGCACGTGCGGGAAGACCCCGTCCTCCATCCCGACCAGGAACACGTAGGGGTACTCGAGCCCCTTGGCGGTGTGGAGGGTCATGAGCGTGACGCGGCCCTCGTCCGGTGCGGTGAGCGCGTCCGCCACCCCGCTGCCAGCACCGCCGGGACCACCGCCCCGGCCGCTCACTCCCGCCGCGGCGCCCGCTACCTCGGTGCCAGCCCCGGCAGCGGCGCCGCCAGCCGGGCCCCCACCGCCAGCCGGTACCGCGGTGGTCGTGGTGAGCTGGTCCTGGTCGCTGACGAGCGTGACCGACTCGAGGAAGGCGGCCAGCGCTTCGGGGCCGGCTGCCCGGCCGCCCCGCTCCGCGACCTCGCGGGCGACCGAGCGCAGCTCCTGGAGGTTCTCGATGCGGCCGACGGCCTCGACGGTGCGCTCGGCCTCGAGCTCGGTGAGGTAGCCGCTGCGGTCCATGATCGTGGCGAGCAGGTCGGTGACGGCGAGGTCGTGCTCGAGCTCGGTGCGCAGGCCATCGAGCAGGTCCACGAAGCGGGTGACGGCGCTGACCGCACGCGCGCCGAGCCCCTGCACCACCTCGACGTCGCGGCAGGCGGCCAGGAAGCTGATGCCCTCACGGCGGGCGTGCCAGTCGAGCGCCTCGATGGTGCGGTCACCGATGCCTCGGCGCGGGACGTTGACGATGCGGCGGGCGGCGACGTCATCGTCGGGGTTGAGCAGCAGGCGGGCGTAGGCCAGGACGTCCTTGATCTCCTTGCGCTCGTAGAAGCGCACGCCGCCGACCACCCGGTACGGCAGCCCGACGCGGATGAACACGTCCTCGAGCACGCGGGACTGGGCGTTGGTGCGGTAGAAGACGGCGATGTCGTCGAAGCTCGCGCCGGCGCTGCGCAGCTTCTCGGCCTCCTCGGCGACGAAGGCGGCCTCGTCGTGCTCGTCGTCGGCGCGGTAGCGCACCACGGCCTCGCCGAGCCCCCGGTCCGTCCACAGCTCCGCCCGGCGCTTGACGGCACCCACCGAGATGACCGCGTTGGCGGCGTCGAGGATGGTCTGGGTGGAGCGGTAGTTGCGGTCGAGGACGATCACCTCGGCGTCGGGGTGGTCGCGCTCGAAGTCGAGGATGTTCTGGATCGTGGCGCCGCGGAAGCTGTAGACACCCTGCTGCGGATCGCCGACGACCATGATGTTGTGGTGGGCGCCGCCGAGCAGTTCGACGAGGTGGTACTGCGCGCGGTTGGTGTCCTGGTACTCGTCGACCATGAGGTGGCTGAAGCGGCGCTGGTAGTGCTCGAGCACCCCGTCGAACAGCTGCAGGATCGTGACCGTCTTGACGATCAGGTCGTCGAAGTCGAGCGCGTTGGCCTTGAAGAGCCGGTCCTCGTAGGCCTCGTAGACCTCGGCGATCTGGATCTCGGGCCAGGCGTCGGCGCGCTGCTTGTAGGTCTCGAAGTCGACGAGCTCGTCCTTGGCGTTGGAGATGGCGGTCTGGATCGCGCGGGGGGCGAGCCGCTTGTCGTCGACCCCGGCGTCCTTGGCGAGCTGGGCGATGAGCCGCTGCGAGTCCTGGGCGTCGTAGATGGTGAACGCGCTCTTGTAGCCGAGCCGAGGTAGCTCCTTGCGCAGGATGCGCACGCACGCCTTGTGGAAGGTCGTCACCCACATGCGCTCGCTCAGCCGGGTGCCGAGCAGCCCGCCGACCCGCTCGGCCATCTCCCCGGCGGCCTTGTTCGTGAAGGTGATCGCCAGCACCTCGAAGGGGCTGACGCCGTGGTCACGCACCAGGTGCGCGAGCCGGTGGGTGAGCACCCGCGTCTTGCCCGAGCCGGCCCCTGCGACCACGAGGACCGGGCCGTCCACGGCGGTCACCGCGGCGCGCTGGGCGTCGTTCAGGCCCACGAGCAGCGGTGAGTCGGCGGCCTCGACGCGCCGGCCAGGCCTCTGAGCACCCCTGTGGCTATCGCCCTGGTCGCCCCCGCGGCCAGCA
>JBKHDS010000308.1:0-3259 GCA_046541215.1 Nitriliruptoraceae bacterium | reverse complement strand
CCTCCGGCTCGAAGGCGTCCACGTTCGGACCGAGCGGGGCGACCCAGGTCGAGTCGAGGGCGTCGAGCAGGAGCGCACGCTCCGTGGGGCGCACGTCGTAGGAGGCGGGCCGGGAGGCGGGCGGCGAGGTGGACGGGAGGCGAGCGGGAGGCGGGCAGGGAGGCGAGCGGGAGGCGGGCAGGGAGGCGAGCGGGAGGCGAGCCGGAGGCGGGCAGGGGATCGTGTGCAGCAGTCGCAAGCAGGTCGATGCTGAACGCACACATCCTTGTGAATCGAACACCTGTTCGGGTACGATCGCCCGTGTTGGGAGCGGTTGCTCCCCGGTTCCCCCCGGTTCCCATCGTCCGGTCACCTGGTCCGGACAGCGGTCCCGGTTCGCCGACGATCCGCGCCAAGCGTCAACAGGACACGCATGACACGCAGCCACCCGTACCGACGCCGCGAGCGCCCGCTCGTGGTCGCGTCACGGGTGCCGCCGGGCCGACCGCGACCGGTCCCGCCGGCGAGGTCCTGCACCGTGATGGCTGCGGAGCCGAACGGGGCGTACGACCTCGCCGACACGGGCTCGCCGGGCACGCCGTCGCCCGCTCAGCCCGCCGAGGTGCTGGACCGCCTGCGGCAGGTCGCGCACGAGGTCGCCCGGCTCGACCTCGACGCCTGCACCGATGCGGCACTGCGGACCTGCCTGGAGGAGCTCCGCCGGCCGTTGGCGATGCTGGAGGCGACCCGTGCGCGGCTGCTCGCCGACCTCGAACAGCGTGCGGCCCGCCGGGTGCCCCCCGGGGGGAACGCCCGTAGTGCCCGCGACGAGGAACGCCGCCGGGCCGCGGCGCAACAGCACCTGTCCCGCTCCCGCACGAAGCGTGAAGCGGAGGCGGGCCACGCTGCCCGCGAGCACCACGCCACCGGCCGGGCCTTCGCGCAGGGCGACATCGGCACCGATCACGTCCGCCTCATCGCCGACCTGCTCACCCAGGTACCCGCCGAGCAACGGGACGAGGTGGAGGCTCGGCTGCTCGGGCTCGCGTGCGACCACGAGCCGGTCACCTTCGGCCGGAACGCGCGGGCGCTGCTCCACGAGCTCGCGGCGGACCGCAACGCCGCGGCCGAACGCCTGCAGGAGTCACGTCGCGAGCTGCGCATCGCCGACACGCCCGAGGGGAGCGTGGTCCTGTCGGGTCGCCTGTTCGGCACCTCGGCGGAGCTGGTCCGGGTCGCGCTCGACGCCTTCCGGCGTCCCGACACGCCCGACGAGCCCCGCACGGTCGAGCAGCGCAACGCCGACGCGCTCCTGCAGCTGTGCGAGGTGGCGCTGAGAGCCGAGCAGGCGCCGACCCAGCACGGCGCACGGCCCCACGTCGTGGTGCTCGTCCGCGACGAGGACCTCGGCGGCGGTGCCGGTCCGGCACGGTTCGGCTTCTCCGGCCAGCCGGTGAACCTGGCGCTGGCTCGACGACTGTTCTCCGACTGCGTCGTCAGCCGTCTCGTGCTCGCGGCCGATGGCACCCCTATCGAGGCTTCCGCTGGCCGACGGACCGTGCCCGCCGGTCTGCACCGGGCGCTGGTCGCTCGTGACGGCGGCTGCACCTGGGCCGGCTGCGACGCGCCGGCCTCGTGGTGCGACGTCGCCCACGGCAACGTGCCTTTCCGGCAGGATGAGCCGCTGCGGCTCGGGGATGCTGCCCTGCTGTGCCGCCGGCACCACCGCCGCTTCGACCACGGTCCCTACCGCATGGTGATCGCGGGCGGCCGCGTGCGCTACGAGCGCCTCGATGCGGCCGCGCGTCCCACCGACGGGCTGCGCGCCGACCCGGACCCGCCTCCGGAACTCGGTACCGGCACCACCGACCGCCAGCCGCCCCCGGACCCCGGTGCCGGTAAATCCGACCCGGACCCGCCCCCGGACCTCGGTGCCGGCACCACCGACCCGGACCCCCGCCGGATACCGGGAGGTCGAGCACCGACCCGGACCCGCCGCGGCTCTTCGCGTCGGAACCCGATGGGTCGTGCCGGGACGGTCCGGTCTGAGCGGGGTCGGCCGGAACAGGTCCCCATCGCAGGCAGGGTGGTGCCCTACCTTGCCGTCCTGGCGCGCGCCGCGCCGTCCCGACCACCTCGATCCGATCCCGGAGTCCCTCCCCCGTGGCTAGCCAACCTGCCCTCACCGCCGGCGAGGTCCGGGACGTCTCGCTCGAGTCCCGGATGGAGCAGGCGTTCCTCGACTACTCGATGTCGGTGATCGTCGGGCGTGCGCTGCCGGACGTCCGCGATGGCCTCAAGCCGGTCCAGCGCCGCATCCTGTACTCGATGTGGGAGTCGGGGCTGCGGCCCGACCGCCCCTACCGCAAGTGCGCCTCGGCGGTCGGTGAGGTCATGAAGACCTACCACCCCCACGGGGACAGCTCCATCTACGACGCGCTGGTGCGCATGGCGCAGGACTTCGCGACCCGCGAGCCGCTGATCGACGGGCAGGGCAACTTCGGCTCGGTCGACGGCGATCCGCCCGCGGCGATGCGCTACACCGAGGCGCGCCTGTCCCCCATCGCCATGGAGCTCCTCGCCGGGATCGACGAGGAGACGGTCGACGAGCAGGACAACTACGACGGCTACGCCACCGAGCCGGTGGTGCTGCCGGCCCGCTTCCCGAACCTGCTCGTCAACGGTGCCTCCGGCATCGCCGTCGGGATGGCCACGAGCATCCCGCCGCACAACCTCGGCGAGGTCATCGCCGCCTGCCTGCACCTGCTGCGCCACCCCGACGCGGATCTCGCCGCGCTCCAGCGCCACATCCCCGCGCCCGACCTGCCGACCGGCGCGCGCATCATCGACGGGGAGGGGATCACCCAGGCCTACGCCTCGGGCCGGGGTGCGATCACCGTCGAGGCGGTCGCCTCCACCGAGACGCGCACCGGCAACCTGCCACGCATCGTGATCACCGAGATCCCCTACCAGGTGAACAAGGCCGCCCTGCTCGAGCGCATCGCCGCGCTGGTCGCCAACCGGAAGCTGGAGGCGATCCGGGACCTACGCGACGAGTCCTCCCGGGACGGCATGCGGATCGTGATCGAGCTCAAGCGCGGGGAGGACCCCGCAGCGGTGCTCGAGCGCCTCTACGAGCTGTCCGACCTCAGGACCAACCTCAACGTGAACATGGTCGCGCTCGTCGACGGGGCGCCGCGCACGATCGGGTTGCGTGACGCGCTCGCGCACTACCTCGCCCACCAGCGCGAGGTCCTCACCCGGCGGACCGAGCACCGGC
>JBKHDS010000307.1:0-3267 GCA_046541215.1 Nitriliruptoraceae bacterium | reverse complement strand
CGAGCGCGGTCGCCCCCGCGTCGGCACAGGAGGATCCGATCTGCGCCCCGGCGATAGTCACCCACACCCCGGACGGATCCAGTGGCGAGGTGGACGCGGTCACGATCACCGCCCAGGCCGTCGACCTGGAGGCCGGGCCGGCGTGGATCAACGTCGCCTGGCAGGTGAACGAGGGAGCGACGGTGACGACCATCAGCGTCATCGGGACCGGCGGCGAGGTGCGCA
Organism: Nitriliruptoraceae bacterium; assembly: GCA_046541215.1. Lineage (GTDB taxonomy): Bacteria > Actinomycetota > Nitriliruptoria > Nitriliruptorales > Nitriliruptoraceae > T1Sed10-7. Next base: position 3,042 of record JBKHDS010000307.1, on the reverse strand, counting down.
ACCGCACCGAACCCGGCAGGAGCGGGTCGGCAACCGACGTCGCCGAGCTCGTGTTCTGCGGCACGCTCGCACCCGAGGACGACCCAGCGCCGCCGCAGGGCGACGAGGAACCGGACGCAAGCGCTGGTCCGATCGGCGGCGACGAGGGGGACGCGCCGCAGGACGGCAGCACGGCGCCGGGTACCGGTGACGAGGACGGCGCCCCGGCCGCAGGCACCGGCGGAGAGGGCGGCAGCACGGCGCCGGGTACCGGCGGCGAGGACGGCGCCGCTATCCCGCCCGATGACGTCGACGGGGAGGACACCGCACCACCCGACGGCGACCAGGACGGTGCGCCCTCGCCTCCCGACGACGGCGGCAGTCAGGACACCGCGGTCAACCCGCCGCCAGACGCGCCCGAGGAGGGTGGCGGCTCCCCCGGCGCGGACGCCAGCGCCGCACCCGGCGGTGCCGACGGGGCCGGAACCGACGACGATGCGGCCGACGAGGCCACCGGTACGACCGAGGAACCGGGCGGCACCGCCGAGACCGATGACGACGACCTCACGACCGATGCGGCGACCGACCGAGGTGACGGGACCGCGAGCGACGGAGCCGAGGAGCCGGGTGCCGGCGACCCCGCGCCGTCGAGCGGGGATCCTGCCGCCGAGGATGGAGCGGCCGGGGAGCCCCGCGCCGCGGAGGCCGACGACGAGGCCGAGGTGCTCGGGCTGCAGTTGACCCGCGAGGATGCGCCCTCCGACCGGCCCTGGCCGATACTGCTGCTGATGCTGCTGATCGGGGGCGGCATCCTGGCGCTCGCGGTCGCGGTCATGCTGTGGCAGCGACGGCCGGTGGGCTGATCAGCCCGATCGGTTCAGTCCAGGACGGGAGCCCCGAACTCGGCGGTCTCCAGCACGCCCATCATGTCGTCGAGGTAGCGCAGGAACAGCTCGCCGACGTCGGTGTCCCCCGGTGCCGGCACGGGCTGGGCGAGCAGCACGATCGACCGTGACGGGATCACGACCACCATCTCCCGCGTCATCACCCCCTCGGTCTCGTAGCGGTAGATGAGCTGGGTGGCCGGCACGTCGCCACGGAGCACGAGCTGGGCGTCGGTCTCTACCTCGGCGTCCAGGCGCTCGAGCAGATCGCGCCAGTCGTCCGGCACGGTCTCCGGCTCGTAGGTGAAGAACATCGCCACGACCTCGCCGTCGGGTCGGTCGGTCGGCGTGCCGATGACGTCCCCGATACCGATGTCCTGGTTGGAGAAGCTGAGCCGGTCGGCCTCCTCCTCGAAGAGGTACCAACCGTCGGGCAGGTCCAGCTCGACGTTGCGCCAGGCGACGGAGTCCGGCTGGTCGGACGAGCCGCAGGCCGCCGCCAGGATGGCGAGTGCGAGCAGGACGGCGAGCACCGGCGATCGTCGGCGTGACGGGATGGACATGGCAGCTCCGACCGGGACCGGGGGAGGACGGGCGAGCGAGGTTCGGACCCTAGGCGCCGGTGTCGCGGCCGGGCTCGGGGTCGCCTGCAGCACGATCGTCACCGTGGGCGGTGTCGCCATCGCCGGTATCGCCGTCGGTCGTGTCGCCGTCGTCGGCGGTGTCGCCCGGTCGGGCCGGGTCCTTGCCGTGCGCTCGGCGGCTGGCCAGGTCCTGGGTCGCGCGGTCACCCTCCTCGGCCACGGCGTCGTCCGTGGCCTCGCGGGAGAGCACGTCCTCGGTGATGATCGCCAGGCGCGCGGTCGTGTGCAGCAGATCCTCGTCCGTGGCCTCGAAGGGATCGGACACACCCGCCGGCGTCAGCGGGGCGATGGCCTGGGTGTGCTCGGAAGACCCGCCGGGCTCCCGCGACCGACCCGCGGCGGTGTCCTGGGCCGAGCCCACGCGCGGGAGTTCGTCGGTGGCGTCGTCCTCCCTAGCACCGGGGCGGACCTCCGCACCGAGGTCGAGTTGGACGACAGCCTCGGCCGGGGATCCCTCATGGGGGCGGTGGAGTGGCTGCTCGGCGGGGTCGGTGCTCGGCTGGACGGAGGGGTGCCGTGCCGCTCCCCCGTCGCCCTCGGCGGACAGCGCTTGGTCGTGATCACCCGCGCGGTCGGGGTCCGCGAACCTCGGCTCGGCGATGTGTGGCGCGAGTTCGCCGGTCACCCCCTGCTGCACATCAGCGATCGCGAGCGCGGTCGCCGCAGCCGCCGCATCGAGCACCGCGGTGTCGCGCGGATCGACGTCGCGTTCCTCGTCGGCCGCCTCATCGCCGGTTGCCTCGTCGTCGGCTGCCTCGTCGTCGGCTGCCTCGTCGTCGGCTGCCAGTTCGGCGTCGACAGCCTCCCCGGCGGGAACGTCCTGCCGGGCGTCCGGATCTGACTCGGCTGCCTCAGCGAGCGCGAGGGCATCACCGTCAACGACCCGCTCCTGCTCTACCTCGGCGGCACCTGGCTGCTCGCCCGAGGCCGGGCGGTCGATCGGCTCCTCAACGTCCGCCGCAACCGGCTCCTCGGTCCGCGCCGGGAACTCGTCCTCTGCACGTGCCGCAACCGGCTCCTCGGTCGGCGCTGGGGACCCCTCCTCCCCTTGCGCCGGAACCGCGTCCTCGGCCGCTCCCGGCGGATCATCGGCCGCCGCTACCTCGTCCGCGTCGGAGAGGGTTCCATCGTCCGGGTGCTCGTCCTCGGCGACCGGGACCGGGTCACCGTCGCTGCCCCGCTCGACCACGGGCGCCGTCCCCACGATCGATGAGATGCCCCGGCGCCGCGCCGACCCGTCGTCCGGGTCCGCCATCACCGGAGGCGCGAGCCGCATCGCGGTCGGCGTGTCGAGCAGCACCACCTGCGCCTGCGTCCCGGCTGCCGACAGCGCCTCGAGGCTCGCGATGAGGTCGACCCTCGAGGTCCGGTCACGCTCAGCGACGACGAGCACGTGGTCGAGCGCGGTCGCGGCCGCTACGACCGCCCGACTGGTCGCGGTCGGCAGGGCGACGAGCAGGATGTCGAGGTCGCGCGGAAGCCGGGCCGGCAGCTCGGTCAGCGCCGCGAGGGCTGCGGCGTGGTCGCGGCCGGCC
>JBKHDS010000306.1:0-3269 GCA_046541215.1 Nitriliruptoraceae bacterium | reverse complement strand
CACGCGGCGTCCGGACCGGCGCCGGACGGTACCAACCTAGGCCCGCCGTCCCGCGCCGCGGGTCGGTCCACGCCGCGCAGGCGCCGACCACGGTCGCCGGGGACCCCATCGCTACGCTCGGCTCACGACGCGCACGCGGTGGGCCCAGGTCCGGGCCGGGGAGGACTCGACGTGGCGGGCAGCAGCACCGACCGACCGGCCGGCGACGCGGGCGGCGCGGTCACGCGGGACGACGGCCGCCTGCCGGAGCGTGACCGGCCCTGGCTGATGCGGACCTACTCGGGGCACTCCTCGGCAGCGGCTTCGAACGCGCTGTACCGCACCAACCTCGCGAAGGGGCAGACCGGCCTGTCGGTGGCCTTCGACCTCCCGACCCAGACCGGCTACGACGCCGACCACGTGCTCGCGCGCGGCGAGGTCGGCAAGGTCGGGGTGCCCATCAGCCACCTGGGCGACATGCGGCAGTTGTTCGAGGACATCCCGCTCGAGCGGATGAACACCTCGATGACCATCAACGCCACCGCCATGTGGCTGCTCGCCCTCTACCTCGCCGTCGCTGAGGAGCAGGGCGCCGACACCGCGACGCTCGCCGGGACGACCCAGAACGACATCCTCAAGGAGTACCTGTCCCGCGGCACCTACGCCTTCCCGCCCGAGCCGTCGATGCGGCTGACCACCGACCTCATCGCCTACACGGTGTTGCACGTGCCGCGGTGGAACCCGATCAACATCTGCAGCTACCACCTCCAGGAGGCGGGGGCGACCCCGGTGCAGGAGCTGGCCTTCGCGCTCGCCAACGCGATCGCGGTGCTGGATGCGGTGCGGGACAGCGGCCAGATCCCGCCGGAGCGCTTCGGCGAGGTGGTGGCGCGCCTCTCCTTCTTCGTCAACGCCGGCATCCGGTTCGTCGAGGAGGTCGCGAAGATGCGCGCCTTCGTCGAGCTGTGGCAGCGCGTGTGCCGGGACCGGTACGGCGTCACCGACCCGAAGCAGACCCGGTTCCGGTACGGCGTCCAGGTCAACTCGCTCGGGTTGACCGAGCAGCAGCCGGAGAACAACATCACCCGCATCCTCATCGAGATGCTCGGGGTCACCCTGTCACGGGATGCTCGTGCGCGCGCGGTGCAGCTGCCCGCGTGGAACGAGGCGCTCGGGCTGCCTCGGCCCTGGGATCAGCAGCTGTCCCTGCGCATGCAGCAGGTGCTCGCCTTCGAGACCGACCTGCTCGAGCACCCGGACCTGTTCGCTGGCAGCCACGTGATGGAGGCGAAGGTCGCTGCGCTGGTCGAGGGGGCGACCGAGCTGCTCGACGAGGTGCTGGCTCACGGCGGTGCGCTCCAGGCGGTGCCGCTGATGAAGGCGGAGCTGGTGCGCTCCAACGCCGAGCGGTTGCGCCGTATCGAGGCCGGTGACCAGACGGTGGTGGGGGTCAACGCGTTCACGACCGCGGAGCCCTCGCCGCTGGTCGACGAGGAGGGCGGGATCCTCACCGTGGACCCCGCGGCGGAGGAGGAGCAGCGTGCCCGGCTCGAGGCCTGGCGTGCGGCGCGTGACGAGGCGGCGGTCGAGGTAGCGCTCGCCCGGCTGCGCTCGGACGCCGCCGGGGACACGAACCTCATGCCGGCCTCGATCGCCTGCGCGAAGGCCGGGGTGACCACCGGCGAGTGGGCCGGGGTGCTACGCGAGGTGTTCGGCGAGTACCGTGGGCCGACCGGGGTCTCGGACGCGGCGGTGGTAGCGGGCGGTCAGGGCCCGACCTCGCTCGAGGACGCCCGGGCGCGGATCCGGGCCGTGGAGGAGCGGCTCGGGCGGCGGCTGCGGATCCTGGTCGGCAAACCGGGTCTGGACGGGCACTCCAACGGGGCGGAGCAGGTCGCCATCCGCGCCCGCGACCTCGGCATGGAGGTGATCTACGAGGGGATCCGGCTCACCCCGGCGCAGATCGTCCGCGCCGCGGTCGATGAGGACGTCCACCTCGTGGGCCTGTCGATCCTGTCCGGCTCGCACCTGGCGCTCGTGCCCCAGGTCCTGGACGGCCTGCGCGCCGAGGGCGCCGAGGTGCCGGTCGTGGTGGGCGGGATCATCCCCAGCGCCGATGCCGAGGCGCTGCGCGAGGCCGGCGTCGCGGCGGTGTTCACGCCCAAGGACTACGGGCTCACCGAGGTGCTGGCCCAGGTGGCGGAGCTGGTCGCGCCCGTGCCGAGGCCGGCGGCCGACGCCGCGCCCGCGCCCGCCTGAACGCCCCCACCTCCGCCTGAGCGCGGCCGAGCCGTTCGCTCTCACTCTCCCCGGCACATTCCCTGCGCCATCGCGCAGGAACCGCACCCTCGCCGCCCCCGAACGCGCCACCGGCACCGCACCCGCACGATCCCTGCGCCATCGCGCAGGAACCGCCCGCCGGCGTGGCCGCGGCGTGCCCGCGGCGTGGCCCCCCGGTTGGCTCGAAGGCCCCGGAGGTGCCACGGTCGGCTCAGACGTCGGCGGTTCCGGCCCCGCGGAAGCCGCGGTCCAGGATGTCCTCCGCGAACCGCGCCACCTCGGCATCGATGTCGTCGGGGAGCTCGGCCTCCAGTGCGCGGGAGAACCGGTCCGCCGTGCGGTTGATCGCGACCGTGGCGCCGCGCTCGCTCTGGTCGAGGATGCGGAGCGGCTCCTCAGCGACGTCACCCATCAGCTCGGCCCAGCTGTCGAGGTGCTCGACGTAGAGGCGGCGGACCTCCTCGGCGCCCGGGTCCTCGACGGGATCGGCGAGGCGCTCGCGGACGTCGAGGAGGCCTTCCTCGCGGGTGGCTGCGACCCGCGCGACCTCGGCCAGGCCCTCGTCGCGGGAGGTCGCGCCGGCGAGCGCGACGCTGATCTCGGTCTGGAAGGCGATCATCTGCTGCTCGGAGGCGTCGATGTCGGTGAGGAGCCGGCCGTAGAGCAGGTCCTGACCAGCGAGATCGGCGAGGTCGAGTGGGTCGAGCTCGTCGTCAGGATCGAGCTCGGGTCCGGACGGCCCCTCGTCCCCGCCGTCACCCGGGGACCCGGCGCCGTCGTCGCCCGGCTCGTCATCCCGCGACCCGTCGTCCTCCGTCCGGTCGTCACCTGGCTCGGCGTCCCCCGCTCTGTCGTCGTCGGAAGGCTCCTCGTCCTCACCGCTGCCCCCGGACGCCTGACCATCCTCGCCGGCGCCGTCCCGCCGGTCGCCACCTTCGGCGACGGTCGTCGTGTCATCGCCGGTGAGCGCCACGGCCACCAGCGTGCTGGCGAGCCCGAGCAGCAGCCCG
>JBKHDS010000305.1:0-3277 GCA_046541215.1 Nitriliruptoraceae bacterium | reverse complement strand
GGCTTCCCGGTCCGCCGCAGCGTGCGCGAGGTCAGCGACGTCGTGCCCGACATCCGCATGGATGGCCGCGGCTGGGGCCACGGGGTCGGGTTCAGCCAGTTCGGCGGGTACGCGCTGGCGCTGGACGGCCGTAGCCCGGGGGAGATCCTCACCTACTACTACCCGGGGACGGAGATCACCACCGACGAGCGCGCGAGCAGCCAGCGCATCCGCGTCGGCCTCCGCACCGGCCAGCAGGAGACCACCGTCACCGCCCGCGACGGCGAGGTGACCTGGCAGTTGTGCACCCCCGACGGGGCCGACCTGGCCGCCAACGGCCGCGTGCCCGCCGAGCGGTGCGCCGAGTGGACGACCCAGGCCATCGGCGAGCAGGTCCGCATCCGGCCGCTGACGGCTTCCGGCACCGCGGTCGACGGGACCGTGTGGACCTCCTCCGACCCGGCCACACTCGTCGAGGTGGAGCCCGAGGACCCGGACGAGCCCGTCCCGGCCCCCTTCGGTGGGTTCGTGCTGGAGCGCCGCGACGGTGAGGACTGGCAGCCCTCCTCCGCCTACGTCGTCCCCGACGACGGCCGCAGCACCGACGAGCTCCCGGTCGCCCGAGCCATCCACGGTGACGCGAGCATCGTCACCCAGAGCTACGCGAGCCCCGACCGGCCCTACGCCTTCGGGTGGCGCGACATCCACCTCGTCGGCCAACGCGTCGCCGACGTGCCCTCCCACCGGCTCACCCTCGTCCAGGACGTCGACACCATCGAGCGCTACCTGCGCGGGCTCGCCGAGGTACCGAGCTCCTGGCCGGATGCGAGCCTTGCGGCCCAGGCGATCGCCGGGCGGACCTACGCCCTGCGCGGCTCGCGGGGCGGCATCTGCCGGTGCGACAAGCTCGCCAGTGCCTCCGACCAGGTGTTCATCGGGGAGGGCAAGGTCGAGGAGCCGACCTACGGCGTGCGCTGGGAGGCCGCGGTCGCGGCCACCCAGGATCAGGTGCTGACCTACAACGACCAGCTCGCGCAGACCTTCTACTCCTCCTCCTTCGGTGGCCGCAGCGAGAACATCGAGGACTCCTGGGCGTACTACCGCGCCTACCAGGACCTGGCGGCGAACCCGCCGCCCGCCTACCTGCGCAGCGTCGACGACCCGTGGTCGGTCGCCACCGAGGTCAACGGGACACCGATCTCCAACTCCCGCCGCGACTGGAGCGCGATCGCCGCCAACAGCGAGTTCACCGCGATGGTGAACCGGGAGCGCGCGGCGGAGGGGCTCGAGCCCTACACCCGCATCGAGCGGATCCGCATCGGCGACCGTACGACCGGGCTGACCCCGCGCTCGCTGCTGCTGGCGGGGGTGACCACCTCCGGGGAGCGCGAGGAGATGACCTACCTCGGCACCCACACCAGCGACGGCCGGACGCTCGCCCGCCCGGTCGCGGGTGCGACGATCCGCCTCGAACTGCCGATCCGCGCCGGCGGTGAGTCCAACGGCCGGGTCTCCTCCTCCCAGATCATGCGGTTCGGGTTCCCGCCCTTCACCGACGACGACGGCTCCCAGCACGAGTACACGATCAGCTGGGCGGCGCAGGCCGGCATCGTGGAGGGGTTGGACGAGACCACCTTCGCCCCGGGTCGCGACGTGACCCGCCAGCAGATGGCGACGTTCCTGTACAACACCTTCGAGCTGCCCCCGGCCCCGTCCGACGCCGACACCTTCCCCGACGTGGAGCCGGGCTCCACCCACCACGCGGCGATCGAGGCGGTCGCGGCCGCCGGGATCGCACGCGGCTTCGAGGACGGCAGCTTCCGACCTGGCCTGCCGCTCAGCCGCCAGCAGATGGCGACGTTCCTCACCCGGACGATGGCGTTGACCGCCGCGGACGACCACGGGTTCGTCGATGCCCCGGTGGGCGGTGCCCACGGCCCCAGCATCTCGGCGATCGCCGAAGCGGGCATCACCGCCGGCTGCGACACCGACCGCTTCTGCCCGGCCGAGCCCGTGACCCGCGGGCAGCTCGCGAGCTTCGTCTACCGCTCGGTCCAGCGGTGAGCTCGCCACGGGGGGACGGCCGCGTCCGTCGGGCCGCGGTCGTGGCCGCCCTCGTGCTGCTGCTCGCGCTGGGCGTCTGCGCCCCTCACGGACGGGAGCACGCCGCCTCGGCCGCGGTGCCCGCGGGCTCACCCGCCCCGGCTTCGGGCGCCACCACCTCGGTGCTCGTGCTGTGGGAGCGGTCCACGCCGCCGGCGGTGCGCCGCGGCCTGCTCGCCGACCTGGGTCCGGTGTACCCGACCTCCCGTGACATCGACAGCGTCGAGGTGGCGGTCGCCGAGGCGCCCGAGCTCGCCCGGCGCCTGAGCGCGCGTCCGGAGGTCGTGGTCGCCGAGGTGGACCGCCCCGTCTACCTCGCCGAGACGGTGCCGAACGATCCGCTCTTCGATCAGCAGTGGGGGCTGCGCAACCCGGGACGCCTGGTCGGCCTGGACGGTCAACGCGCGCAGGAGGGGCTGGACGTCGGTGCCCTCGACGCCTGGGCGTTGACCCGCGGCTCGCCCGAGGTGACCGTCGCGCTGGTGGACTCCGGCATCGACCTCACCCACCCCGACCTCGCCGGCAGCCTGTGGGTGAACCCCGAGGAGGTCGCCGACGGGTGGGACAGCGACGGCAACGGTGTCGTCGACGACGTCCACGGCTTCGACGTGATCGCCCAGCTCGGCATCGCCGAGCCGGAGGCCCTGCCCCCCGAGGACCACGGCACCCTGGTGGCCAGCGTGCTCGCGGCGAGGGCCGACGACGGGGTCGGGATGGCTGGGATGGCGCCCGAGATCCAGATCCTGCCGGTGCGGGCCTTCGTGGAGGACCCCTTCGAGCCGGGTGCCGGGCAGGGCACGCTGCAGTCGGTCGTCGCAGGGCTCTCCTACGCGATCGAGGCGGGCGCGGACGTCATCAACGTGTCCTGGGAGACCCCGGCGAGCTGCACGCTGCTCGAGCGCGTCGTGGCGGAGGCGGGGGTCCCGGTCGTCGCTGCCGCAGGCAACCGGGGTCTCGACCTCGACCTCGACGAGATCGGCGAGGTCTACCCGGCCGGCTACCGGCTCCCCAACCTGGTCGCGGTGACCGCGCTCGACCCCTTCGGTGAGGTGCCGGCTTTCGCCACGACCGGCGCGGGGACCATCGACCTCGGCGCTCCGGGGGTGTCGATCGTCGGCGCGCTGCCGGGGGGTGGGTACGCCGACCTCAGCAACGGGCCGCGGCCGGGCACGTCGTTCGCGGTGCCCTTCGTCAG
>JBKHDS010000304.1:0-3290 GCA_046541215.1 Nitriliruptoraceae bacterium | reverse complement strand
CCGGATCCCACGCGACCTCGCCGCCACGCGTGCCGACGACCCGCAGCTGGCGCTGACCTGGATCCACGCGGTGCGTGCCACGCTGGGGGAGGGACTGGATGCGGGCGCGCGGGTGACCGGCCTGACCCGGGACGGCTGGTACGTGCTCGCCGAGCGCGGCGGGATCCGGGAGCTCAGCCCGCCTCGGTGACCGTGGCGACGCGACTCCCGCGCTGCATCGTGGCGCGTGCCAGGCCGGCGACCCGGTCCAGCCGCGCACGGTCGGTGGGGTCGCCCAGCTCGGCGCTCGCCAGGATGCGGTCGAGCTGGGACCCGACCTCTTCCAGCCGGGGGGCGCTGTCCGCCACGTGCTCGGCGAGGTCGAGGAGCATCGTCACCAGCGCGACCAGGACCTCCGGGTCCTCCCGGCCGTAGCGCCGGGTCGCTCCGACGGCCAGCTCGAGCAGGGCCCCGAACCCCGGGCGGGGCACGGCGACGCGGAGCCGGCCGTCATCGTCCTCGATCACGTCGTCGCCGAGGGGGTGGGCGGCGTACCGGCACAGCAGCGCGGACATCTGCGTCACCGCCAGCACCGCCGTCGTCGGATCGTTGACCCCGGGCGAGAGCGCGCGGGTGGCGACGTCCTGCAGTTGCCGCAGGCCGAAGGCGAGGTCGGTGGACTCGGTCCGGTCGCCACCGAGGTGCAGGTGGCGGTGGACCAACGCCGCGGCGTCGTCGCGGTCGCCCGGTCCGGCGCCCTCCTCCTCACCCCAGGCCCAGGCCAGGGTCGTCCCCTCCGTCACCCACTGCCCGAGCGTCGGTCTGAGACGGATCCGCAACCCCGCCCGCCGGGCTTCCTCGGCGAACCTCGACAGGTCGACGAGCTGCAGGTAGCCCTGCCGTCGGGCCCAGAGCGGGATGGCGTGCTCGGGTGGGTCGGGGGCGGTCCGATCCGGCAGGGTCTCCCGCTCGCTGGGCACCTTGCCGAGCTCGCGCACCGAGTAGCGGACGATCTCCGACATGACCACGTCGACGCGCAGGTGCTGGGTCACGTGGTGGAGGAAGTAGAGCAGCAGCCCCACCGCGGCCAGCGCGAGCAGCAGCGCCACGGTGACCGCCAGGCGCGGGACGAAGGGCTCGACCCCCTCGCCCGCGGTCCGGACCAGGCGCAGGACGCCGATGGCGTACACCGCGGAGCCGACCATCCCACTGAGCACCAGCTGGACGCGCCGGTCCCGAAGGAAGGTCCGCAGCAGCCGGGGGGTGAACTGCGAGGCCGCCATCTGCAGGGCCACGACGGTGAGGGAGAAGACCAGCCCGACCACGGTGATGATGGCACCGGCGAGCGTGGAGAGGATCTCCCGGGCCCCGTCGGAGGTGCCGGCGAACACCAGGCCAGCGGGGAGCCAGCTCGGCAGCGGCTCGAGCCGCGCGAGCAGCGGGGCCAGGCCGGCGGCGAGCAGCACGGTCACCGTCGGGATGAGCCAGAGTGAGTCCCGCAGGTCGTCCCACCAGCCGCGTAGCCGCACCGTCAACTGCACCTCGGTCCCTCCCGAGGCCGTCGGGCACCCGACGGCCCTCCCCCAGGCTACGAGATCCAGGCGAGGTGACCGGGGAGGACCTCGTCGCCACGGCGTGCGCTCTGCGACCTCCACGGGAAGGACCGGGCCCGAGCCCGCGTTGCAGGCGGCGCTACCGTCCGGCGACGTCACCCCCCAGCCGGCGCGAACGACCCGCCGGCGTGAACGACCCGAACGACCCCGGACCTCCGGCCCGACGCAAGGCTCGCCGCGTGCCCTCGATCCTGCTCCCGCTCGCCCAGCTGCCGATCCCGCCCGTCAGCGGGATCGAGCTCGGACCTCTCGACGTGCGCTTCTACGGGCTCGTCATCGCGGTGGGGGCGTTCCTGGCGCTCCAGCTCACCGTGCGGCGGTACGAGCGGTTCGGCGGCGACCCCGACACCGCGGAGAAGGCCGGGTTGCTCGCGCTCGTCGGCGGCTTCCTCGGGGCGCGCATCGGGTACATCATCCCGCGGTTCCTGTCCGAGGGTGCCCACGGCGCCGCGTACATCGAACGGCCGGGCGACATCCTGGCCATCTGGCAGGGCGGGCTCGCGTTCTTCGGGGGGCTCGTCGGCGGGACGCTGGCCGTGCTGCTCTACCTGCGTGCGAAGCAGGCCACCATCCCGGCCTTCATGGACGCGCTCGCCCCCGCGCTGCCGCTCGCCCAAGCCATCGGCCGGTGGGGGAACTACTTCAACCAGGAGCTGTTCGGCCGGCCGACCGACCTGCCGTGGGCGCTACAGGTGGAGGATCGCATCGCCGAAGGCGCGGGCTACCCCCCCGGCACGACCTTCCATCCCACCTTCCTGTACGAGTCGCTCTGGAACGCCACGCTGGTCGTGGTGATCCTGCTGCTCGAACGTGCGCAGGTCCTCAAGCGGCGCGGGTCGCTGCTGTTCGTCTACCTCATCGGCTACGGCATCGGCCGCGGCTGGATCGAGGCGCTGCGCATCGACACCGAGTGGCGTTTCGCGGGCCTGTCCCGCAACAACTGGATCGCGCTGCTGGTCGTGATCATCGGCGTCGTCGGGCTCATCTGGTGGGAACGCCACGGGCCCGCCGAGCGCATCGACGAGGACCAGCCCGCGGACGAGCGCTGACCAGCCACCCACCGCTCTGCCGTCCCGAGGAGCCCCCATGTGCCGTCCCGCGACCTGTCGCACCTGCAGCAAGACCACCTGGTCCGGCTGCGGCAACCACGTCCAGCAGGTCATGGCTCGCGTCCCACGCGACCAGCAGTGCACCTGCTCCGACGCCGACCGCGTCGTCGGCGGAGGCCTGCTGTCCCGGCTGTTCGGCAGGCGCTGAGGAGCCGCCGGGCTGACCCGTCAGCCGACGCGCTCCGGCACGCCGACGGCGACCTCCACGGCGTCGGCCGCGAGCACGTGGTCGGGTCCGCGGCCCGCGAGGTCGTACCCGGCGGCGGCGACCAGCCGGTCGTCGAGGTGCAGGACGCGGGCCGTGCGTAGCGGCCAGGGGGCATGGTCGACGCGGGCACGCAGCACGTGGCCTCGCGGCGTGCCGGCGTACAGCGACCAGCGGGCGGAGAGGAAGACGTCGAGGGAGGTCTGCTGCGCCGGCGGAACCGGCTCGCCCATCTCGATGATCGCGTGGCTCGTCGCGCCGCGCGGTGCAGGCCAGCGACGGGTGGCGCGGTAGGCGATGCGGTCACCACGCCGCTCCAGGCGCATCCGGGCCGCGGCGTAGGGCAACCGGTAGCCGAGCCGGGCCACCACGGTCGGTGCCCAG
>JBKHDS010000303.1:0-3300 GCA_046541215.1 Nitriliruptoraceae bacterium | reverse complement strand
CGCGGCCTTCAACGCCGACTTCGACGGCGACCAGATGGCGGTGCACGTGCCGCTCTCGCTCGAGGCGCAGGCCGAGGCGCGGCTGCTCATGCTGGCGCCGCACAACATCCTGTCGCCGGCGACCGGCCGACCGATCGCCTCGCCGACCCAGGACATGGTGCTCGGCATCTACTGGCTGACCTACACCGGCCAGGACACGAGCCAGGACCGTGACCCGCAGGGGCTGCGCCTGTTCGCCAACCTCGGGGAGCTGGAGCGCGCGATCGACGCCGGTGACGTCCACGTCCAGGACCCCATCGTGCTGCGCCTGCCTGCCGGCAAGCAGCTCGACCCCGCCGAGCGGCCCGCTGCCTGGCGGGACGTCGACGAGGAGGCGTGGGAGGAGCACCGCGCGACCGGTGAGCGCTATCGCGTGGTGACCACGGCCGGGCGGGCGATCTTCAACGAGGCCCTGCCGCTGGACTACCCCTACGTCAACGACGTCGTCACGAAGAAGGTCGCCGGGGACATCGTGAACCGGTGCGCGGACCTGTTCCCGCGCTGGCAGGTCATCGAGGTCCTCGACGCGATCAAGGACCTCGGCTACCGCAACGCGACCCGGGCCGGGATCACCGTGGCCATCTCCGACGTGGAGACGCCTGAGCTCAAGGCCGAGGTGCTGTCGAGCTCGGAGTCGCGGGCGGAGAAGATCGAGAAGCAGTTCACGCGTGGGGTCATCACCGACTCCGAGCGCAAGCAGGAGCTGATCGAGATCTGGACCGAGGCCACCTCGAAGGTCGCCGACGCCATGGAGGAGGGGTTCTCGACCACGAACCCGTTCTTCGTCATGGCGAACTCTGGTGCCCGGGGGAACATGACCCAGCTGCGGCAGATCGCCGCCATGCGTGGGCTCGTGGCCAACCCGAAGGGTGAGATCATCCCGCGGCCGATCAAGTCGAACTTCCGCGAGGGCCTGTCGGTGCTGGAGTACTTCATCTCCACCCACGGCGCCCGGAAGGGGCTCGCGGACACCGCGCTGAGGACCGCGGACTCCGGGTACCTCACCCGGCGGCTCGTGGACGTCTCGCAGGATCTCATCGTGCGCGAGGAGGACTGCGGCACCACGCGCGGCGTGGACGCGGTCGTCGGCGAGCACGACTCACAGACCCTGTACGGCCGGGTGCTCGCTCGGGACGTGAGCTACCCCGGCTCCGACGAGGTGCTGGTCGCCGCGGGCACGCTGCTCGTCGACACCCAGATCCGCCGGCTGCGCAGCGCCCTGCTCAAGGGACTGCACCCCGACACCGGTGAGGAGCTACCCACGGCCCCCACCGACGCCGACCGGCAGGTACGGGTGCGGTCCGTGCTGGCCTGCGACACCGAGATCGGTGTCTGCCGCGCCTGCTACGGCGAGCTGCTCGCCAACGGTGCCATGGTGGACATGGGCGAGGCGGTCGGCATCGTCGCCGCCCAGTCGATCGGTGAGCCGGGTACGCAGCTGACGATGCGGACCTTCCACACCGGTGGGGTCGCGTCCGCCGACGACATCACCCAGGGTCTCCCGCGTGTCGTCGAGCTGTTCGAGGCCCGCAGCCCACGAGGCAAGGCGGAGATCGCGCAGATCGCCGGGCGGGTCGAGATCGAGGAGCACGACGGCGGTGGGCGGACGCTCAGGATCCACGGTGCCCGCGACCAGGTCGATGAGCACGAGCTGCCCCGCGGTGCGCGGCTGTTCCGGGCCGACGACGGCTCGATCGACGTCGCCGACGGGGTGCACGTCGAGGTGGGGCAGCAGCTCACCGTCGGTGCTATCGACCCGCACGAGCTCCTCGAGGTGCTCGGGGTACGCACGGCCCAGCTCCACCTCGTCAAGGAGGTGCAGGACGTCTACCGCTCCCAGGGCGTGCCGATCCACGACAAGCACGTCGAGCTGATCGTGCGGCAGATGTTCCGGCGAGTGAGCGTCGTGGACGCCGGTGACACCGGTTTCCTGCCCGGCGACACCGTGGACCGCGTTCGCTTCAACCGGGAGAACGACCGCGTGCTGGCCGAAGGTGGCCAGCCGGCGGCCGCCCGTCCGATGCTCATGGGCATCACGAAGGCCTCGCTCGCGACCGACTCGTGGCTGTCGGCGGCCTCCTTCCAGGAGACCACCCGGGTGCTGACCGAGGCGGCGCTCGAGTCCGCCTCGGACCCGCTGGTGGGCCTGAAGGAGAACGTGATCATCGGCAAGCTCATCCCGGCCGGGACCGGTATCGAGCGCTACCGCTCGGTCGAGGTGGGCCACACGGAGATCCCGGAGCAGGCGCTGCCTGCGGACATCGCGGAGTTCCTCGCCTCGACCGAGTCCTACGAGGGCGACGGGTCCTGGGGCTTCGAGGGCGGCTGGGGCTACGACGACTTCCCCGGTGAGGTCGGCCAGCAGTAGGACCGGCAGACGGCACGACGCAGGCCCCGCCACCCGGCGGGGCCTGCGTGCTGCGGTGCGTGCGTCGGCTACCAGGTGGTGTCGTCGGTTCCCCGATCCGAGCGTTCCGAGGCCGTCCGGCCGGTCTCTCGCACCGCCCAGGCGCCGAGCATCGCCAGCAGCAGCCCGATCAGTGCCAACTCGATCGCGTTCACACCGGTCCGCGGAAGCGCTGCGGCCGGGCTGGCGGCGCTCACTCGTTCGATCGCCACGGCCGGTTCCGGTGCCGGTTCGCGGGGGGTCGCGACGACGGTGTCCAGCACCTCCGGGGTCGTCTCGGTCTCTTCTGCCAGCGCCGTCTCCTCGGGCGCGGCCTCCTCGGGCGCGGCCTCCTCGGCCGGTGCCTCCTGCAGGACGGGCTCGGGCGACGGCGTCGGCCGCGGACGCTCCGGCGCGGGCTCGGGCACGCAGTCAGGCCCGGGTGCATGGGTGTTGATGCCCATGCGCTGGCACACCTCGGCGATCGCCAGGTTCCCGATGGCGAAGGCGTCCCCGCTCCGGATCTCCGCCAACGCGCGGCCGCGGAGCTCGCCGGATGCGGCACCGCCCTGTTCCAGGATGGCGTTGTCGCCGCTGTCTACCCAGGCTCGCCCGAGGTCGAAGACGAGCGCGCGCTGGATCATCTCCACCATCGTCTCGTTCTCCTCGTCCGTCCACGACGTCGTGGTCTCGTCGCTGTGGTGTGACCAGAGCTCGATGGGTTCGTCAAGGGCTGCCGACAGCAGCCGCTGGAGCACCGAGCCGACCCCCGCGAGGTCCAGTTCGTCGGCGAGGACGATGCTCAGCAGCGCCTCCTCGAACCCGTCGAAGGTGCTCAGGTCCGTCGCAGGCTCGGGGGTCGTCTCCGTGCCGGG
>JBKHDS010000302.1:0-3327 GCA_046541215.1 Nitriliruptoraceae bacterium | reverse complement strand
AGGTCAGCATCGTCGCGGCGGCGTCCCCAGAGCCGACGTCGACACCGAGCTCGACGACGTCGCGGTCCATGGCCGCGGCGGCCTGGCCCCGGTCGAAGCTCGTGGCGACGCCGAACCGGCACACCGTGATGCCCCCACAGGTCACGCTCACCCGGCGGGGGTCGAAGGACACCCCGGCGGTGCCCATCGCCATCAGGATCCGGCCCCAGTTCGGGTCCGCCCCGTGGATCGCGGCGCGCACGAGCAGCGAGGCGGCGATCGCACGGGCGAGCTGCTCGGCCTCGGCCTCGGTGGCGGCGCCGGAGACGGTGACCGCGGCGACGCGGCTCGCCCCCTCCCCGTCGGCGACCACCTGCGCGGCGAGGTCGGCGCACACGGCGTGGACGGCACGGTCGAGCGCGTCGAGCCCCGGCGGCTGCGCCGCGGTGCCGGTGGCCAGCAGCGCCGCGGTGTCGGAGGTCGAGCCGTCCCCGTCGACGCTGATCCGGTTGAAGGTCCGGCGCACGTTGGTGCGCAGCAGCTGGCGGGCGAGCGCCGGCGCGAGCGGCGCGTCGGTGGTCAGCACGACGAGCAGCGTGGCCATGGCCGGCTCGATCATGCCGACGCCCTTGGCCATCCCGGCGACGACGCACCGCCCGCCGACGTCGTCGGTGACCTCGAACGCCACCTGTTTGGCGTGGGTGTCGGTGGTCAGCATCGCCTCGGCCGCGGCGGGACCGCCATCGGACGTGAGACGGGCGGCAAGGTGCGGCAACGCCTCGGTGATCCGCTCGATCGGGAGCGGGACGCCGATGACCCCGGTGGACATCACCAGCACCTCCGACGCGCTCGCACCGACGGCCGCAGCGGTGGCGCGGGCGAGCTCGGCCGCGTGCTCCTCGCCGTGCGGGGTGCAGACGTTGGCGTTGCCGGCGTTGATCACCACGGCCCGGGCCCGACCGTCGGCGGCGTGCCTCTCGGTGAGGGTGCAGGCCGGCGCCTTCACGAGGTTGGTGGTGGTCACGACCGCCGCGGTGGCCTGAGCATCGGCGACCACCAGGGCCAGGTCCGGCTTGCCGGAGGGCTTCACCCCGGTGGCGATGCCCCCCGCGTGCAGCCCCGTGACCGCAGTCACCCCACCCGGCCGCGGCGTGAGCCCGCTGCGGTCCTCGGGACCCCAGCCCGCGATGGTCAGGTCAGCCGCGGCGCTCACGGGTACACCCCCACCGCACTCAGCCCGAGCGTCTCCTCCTCGCCGAGCAGCAGGTTCGCGTTCTGCAACGCCTGGCCCGCCGCGCCCTTGCCGAGGTTGTCGATCGCGGCGGTGACCACGACCCGGCGGGTGCGCGGGTCCACGACCGCCGCGAGCTGGCAGCCGTTGGAGCCGGCCTGGGCCTTGGTGTGGGGGAAACCGCCGGGGCTCAGGACGTGGACGAAGGGCTCGCCGGCGTAGGCGCCGGTGAGCGCATCCTGGACCGCGTCGGGCGTCACCTCCTCGCGCAGGGTCGCGTAGCAGGTCGCGAGCAGCCCCCGGCTCATCGGCACGAGGTGCGGGGTGAAGCTGACCGCACCGAGCTCGCCCGGCAGCCACCGCTCGATCTCCCCGGTGTGGCGGTGCCCCGGAGCGCCGTAGGCGACCAGGTCGCCGTGGACGTGTGCGAAGTGGAGGTGGTCCTTGGCGGCCCGGCCCGCTCCGGAGGTCCCGCTCTTCGCGTCCACCACGACGCTGCCAGGCTCGACGAGGGGGGCGAGCGGCGCGAGACCCAGCAGGGTCGCGGTCGGGTAGCAGCCCGGGTTCGCGACCAGCCGGGCCCCACGGATGCGGTCCCGGTGGTGCTCGACCAGCCCGTAGGCCACGTCGCCGGCGGCCGCGGGGTCCCCCGCGGCCAGCGCCGGCCGGGGGTGGTCCTCGCCGTACCAGGTGGCGAACCCCTCGGCCGAGAGCCGGAAGGCGGCCGAGAGGTCCACGACCGCGGTGCCGGCGTCGTACAGGGCCGCGCCGAGCTCGAGCGCCGCACCATGCGGGGTGGCGAGGACCACGAGGTCGAGGTCGAGGAGCGCGTCGAGGTCGATCGCGTCGAACCGACCGGACCCGGCCAGGTTCGGGAACAGCTGCGCGACGGGCTCGCCCGCCTGGGCGTTCGCCGCCACCACCTCGACGTCGATGCTGGGGTGGCTGTCGAGCAGCCGCAGCAGCTCCGCACCCCCGTAGCCGGAGGCACCGACGATGCCGACGCGGTGGGACACGTGCGCTCCTCCTCCGGGTCGCGGCGGCGACCGTCAGCGGGTGGTGGGCAGGTGCGGCGGGACGACCGACCGGGTCCGCTCCCGTGCGGTCCGGCCCCGCCGGGGGCGCAGCATGCAGGAAGATGCAGGATCTTGCAAACCCGCACCGAGGTGGAGCGCCTACCGTCGCACCTGACGTACCTCCCCCACCGTCATCACCACCCGCCGTCACCACCCGCCGTCACCCGTGAGGAGTCCCGATGGCCCGCCCGCACCCACCCGCCCCGGTCCCGATCGACCTCGACGCCGGCACCCGTGCGCTCGAGGCGATGCTGGCCCGCCCCCGGCTCGCAGGGCTCGAGGTCGCACCGGACGGCTCGCTCGCGGTCGTCGGCGTGACCACCCCGGCCCCGGACGGGACGCGCACGCGCACGCAGCTGTGGGCGCTCGACCCGGCCGGCGCGGCCGACCCCCGACCCCTCACCCGTGCCGCGGCCGGAGCGCTCCAGGCGGCGTTCCTGCCCGACGGGGACCTGCTGTTCACCTCGCCACGACCGGACCCGGAGGCGGCCGAGCCGCCGGCCGACCCTCCGGTCGCGCTGTGGCGGTTGCCGCGGGCCGGCGGCGAGCCGGAGCTGGTGCTCGCACCCCCGGGCGGGGTCACCGGGGTGTGGGTCGCGGCCGGGACCGGCCTGGTGGTCGTCGGGGCACCGGTGCTGCCCACCGCCGCCGACCTCGCCGCGGACGCCGAGCGCGGCAAGGCCCGCACCGAGGCGGAGGTGACCGCCCTGCTGTTCGACCCGGGGACCTACCCGGTGGCGTACTGGGACCGCTGGCTCGGCCCGCGCGAGCCGGCCCTGTGGGTGCTGGACCTCGATCGGCCCGCACCCGCCGAGGGGCTGCGGCCGCTCGCCCGCGGCCGGGCGCTGCACGGCGCCGGGGTCGCGGTCAGCCCCGACGGGAGCACGGTGGTGACGACCTGGCAGCGCACCGACCGGCGCGCCGGCCCCGCCGATCTGGTCACCGACCTCGTGGCCATCGAGGTCGCGACCGGCGAGCAGCGGGTGCTCGCGGCCGACGGCCGCGCCTTCGGTGCCCCGGCGATCAGCTCCGACGGCACGC
>JBKHDS010000301.1:0-3357 GCA_046541215.1 Nitriliruptoraceae bacterium | reverse complement strand
CCCCGAGGCCACGGCCACCACCGCCGCCAGGCCGAGCAGGATGCCGAGCACCTGGCGGCCGGCGAGCTCATCGCCGGCGAGCACGACCCCCCAGCCGACCGGAACCGCGGCACCGACCAGCGCGGCGACCGGGGAGACCACCCCGATCTGCCCGGTGGCCATCGCCTTCAGGTAGAGCGTGAGGCCGACGGTGCCGAACACCCCTGCGAGCGCGCCGGAGGCCAGGGCTCGCAGGCTGGCCTGACCGGGCAGGAGCATCAGCGCGGGGGCCAGCGCCACGAGGCCCACGGCCTGGATGCAAAGGGTCACCGTCAGGGCGGACAGGCGACGCGCGGCCACCGCCCCGGTGATGTCGGAGATCCCGAACCCGAAGGCGGCGAGCAGGGCCAGCACGCTTCCCACCCCGCAGCCTCCTCGACCGTGCTCCCGGGGACGGGAGCCGCGCGGCAGGACAGTACGCTGCCGGGCCCTGGGGCCGGTAGCTCAGCTGGTCAGAGCAGCGGACTCATAATCCGTCAGGCGCGGGTTCGAGCCCCGCCCGGCCCACCGGCGCAGGAGGAGACCGTGGAGGTCCTCATCCTCGTCCTCGCCTTCGTCGTGATGGTGGTGGGGCTGGTCGGTGTGCTGGTCCCGGTCCTGCCCGGCCTCGTGCTCGTGTGGCTCGCGGCGACCGGGTCGGTGCTGTGGCAGGGGACGGACGCGATCGGGTGGGCCGTGGCCGCCTGGCTCACCCTGCTGTTCGGCGCCGGAACGCTGGCCACGGTCGTGCTGCCGGCGCAGCGTGGACGGGAGCGTGGCGTCAGCTCGGCGTCGCTGTCGGCGGTGGTCCTCGGGGCGATCATCGGGATGTTCGTCCTCCCGGTGCTCGGCCTGCCCGTCGGCGCGCTCGTCGGCCTGTACCTCGGCGAGTGGCACCGGCTCGGCGACCGCGTCCAGGCCGGGGCGTCCGCGCGCGCGGTGCTGGCGGCCTACGGCATCGGGGTCCTGATCGAGCTGGTCCTCGGCACGGTCATGGTGGCCTCCTGGCTGCTCGCCGTCGTCGCGCGGGCGGTGTAGCGGGCGGAGCGCCTACGGCGTGCCCGCGCTGACCTCCGGCAGGGTCCGACCGACCACCACACCCACCAGGCCGGCGGCAGCCAGCACGAGCAGGGCGGCCTCGGGCCCCTGCAGGGCCGCCCCCGAGGTCAGCGCGCCGGCCAGCAGCAGCAACGCGCCCATCGCGGTGTTGGACACGGCGACGTAGGTCGTGCGCTGGTTGCCCTCCGCGAGGTCCACGACGTAGGTCTTGCGGCCGATGCGCGACCCGTGATGCACGAGCGCCAGCAACAGGTAGGTGGTTGGGTACACCAGGGCCGTCTCCCTCACCGTGTCGATGGTCAGCAGGGCGAGGAAGGCGAGCACGACCAGCGAGGAGGTCCCGGAGGCGAGCATCATCACCCGGCGCGAGGACCGGTCGGCCGCACGGCCCCACAACTGGCCCCCGACCAGCGCGGCTATGCCGCTGGAGATCACGAACGCGCCGAGCCCTTCGAGGCCGGCGCCGCCCTGCTCGGTCGCCAGGGTGACCACGAACGGAGGGCTCAGGGCGGACACGAGCAGCAGCGTGCGCGCCACCACGAAGCGGCGGAACGGCGCGTCGTCGCGAAGGAGCCGCAGCGCGCCGGCGAGGGCGCCGACCCCGACCTCCGCCTCGGGGTCATGCTCGCCCGGCGGTTCGTACACGCCGGCGAACACCGCCCCGGCGAGCACCCAGGCCAGCGCTGCGCCCGCGAGCAGCCACGCGAAGGTGCTCGGTGCGACCTCGTCGCCGCCGAGCAGCCGCAGCCCGAGGCCGACGGTGATCGAGACCACCCCGGCGCCGATGGTGGCGAAGCCGTTGAGCTGACCCCGGGTGCCCTTGGGCAGGGTCCGCCCCTGGACGTCCTTGGAGGTGAGCGACGACAGGGACCGCGCGAGGCTGAAGGCCGCGAGCGCCAGGAGCAACGCGACACCGGCGACGGTCCCCTCCAGCGTCGCCGCGATCGCCGCCATCGCGAGCACCGAGGTGGCTTGCAGCGCCGCACCGAGCACCCAGATCCACCGGCGCACCGGGTGACGCTGGACCCAGGGGGACAGGAGTGCCTGGGGCAGCATCGAGCCTGACTCGCGGATCGGGACCAGCAGGGCGGTCATGGCCGCGGGTGCGCCGAGCGCGGCGAGCAGCCAGCTCAGGACGGTCTTGGCGTCCACGACCAGGTCCCCGGCCTTCTGCAGGGTGAGCGCGGTGATCTGGCGCAGCGCGTTGGCCGGGACGTGACGGGCGAGCTCCTCGTCGAGCTCCTCCCGTCCGTCGGGTGACTCCAGCAGGGCGGTGTAGACGCGGTCGAGCAACCCGGTGGGCGGGCTCACCCGTCGCCCCGGGTTCGCAGCGCCGGCATGATCCTTGCCGCATCGAGCGCCTTGAGGTGGGGCAGAGGGTCGAGGTCCTCGGCGAGCACGAAGCTGGTCAGCTCGCTGCGCACCACCGCACGCAGCTCGTCCCGGTCCCAGGGCTTCGTGATGTAGCGGTCCAGCCCGGCCTCGTTGACCGCCCGGATCGTGTCCTCGAGGTCCGCCTGACCGGTGACCAGCACCTTGCGGCAGCTGCCGTGCTCCGGGTGGTCATGGAGCTCGACGAGCAGGTCCACGCCGGTCGTGCCGGGCAACCGGTGGTCGGCCAGCACGAGCGCGAGCGGGTCGCCGTCGGCGACGAGCTCGGCGAGCGCGGTACGGGCGTCGTCCGCGTCCTCGGCCGGCTCGATGCGCACCGGCGGGTCGAGGTCGGCCAGGTCGCGGATGAGCGCCGCGCGGACCTCGGGCTCATCCTCGAGCACCAGGATGGCCAAGCGCATCAGGACCACCTCCTGCCCGCACCCGGGCGGTCGCTCTCGTATCAGGCGGCAGGGAGCCGCACGGTGACCACCGTACGCCCCGGCTCGGACGTGACGCGGATCGTGCCCCCATGCTCGTGCACGATCCGCTCGCTGATAGCCAGCCCCAGCCCGAGGCCATAGCGCACCCGTCCCTGCTTCGTCGTGAACCGGGGTTCGAACAGCTTGTCGAGCAGTTCGGGAGCGATCCCGGGACCGTCGTCCTCGATCCGCACGACGACCTGGCCCGCTTCGGCGCGCGTGGTGAGCGTGAGCTGCCCCTGCCCGTCCAACGCCTCCACGGCGTTGAGCACGAGGTTGGTCCACACCTGTCCGAGCGGCCCTGGGTGGCCCTGGACCGGAGGCAGCTCGGCCTGGTCGTCGCGCACCACCTCGAGCCCGTCGAGGCGGTGCGCGACCAGGTGCAGCGCGTCGTCCAGCGTGCGGCGCACGTCCACCTCGACCGGGG
>JBKHDS010000300.1:0-3361 GCA_046541215.1 Nitriliruptoraceae bacterium | reverse complement strand
GCGGCGGGATCGAGCTGCTCGACCCCGACACCGGCGAGGTGGTCGACACCCAACCGCTCGCGGACGACGTCGCTCGGGAGCCTCCGCCCCCCGGCGGGCGCTCCGAGACCCGCACCGTCGATGGCGTCCTGACCGTCAACCTCGACGGCACGGTCCTGTGGGCGACGGAGGCGCCGGAGGCGTACTGGGTGGAGCCCGGCTCCCTCTCGCCGGACGGCCGCTGGGTCGCGGCCTTCGACTCCGCCGACCGGCTGCTCGTGCTGGACGCGACCGGTGCGCAGCCGCCGCGGGTCTGGCTCGAGGACGTCGAGGGCTGGCAGCCCCCGGTGTGGGAGGGCACGCCGGTGCCGTCGAGCGGGGGCTGAGCGCCTCGCGGACCGGACCCCGTACCACCTCGATGCCAGCCCCGCTGTGGCCCCGACCAGGTGGCGTGGCGGGGCTGGCTACGCTCGCGCGGTTCCGTCCCCGAGCCTTCGGACGTCCGCGATGCCCTCCCTGCCCAAGGCCTACGACCCGGCCGCCGTCGAGCCCGTCATCTACCAGGACTGGCGCGCAGCGGGGCTGTTCCACGCCGAGCCCGACGACGACGGCGAGCCCTTCTCCATCGTCATCCCGCCGCCGAACGTCACCGGCTCCCTGCACGTCGGCCACGCGCTGGACAACACGATCCAGGACGTCATCATCCGTCGCGCCCGGATGCAGGGCCGCAACGCGGTCTGGATCCCGGGGACCGACCACGCCGGCATCGCCACGCAGAACGTGGTCGAGAAGCAGCTCGCCGCCGAGGGCACCGACCGGCACGCGCTCGAGCGCGAGGCCTTCGTCGAGCGCGTCTGGGCCTGGCGCGAGACCTCCGGGGGGCAGATCCTCAACCAGCTCGAGAAGCTCGGCGCCTCCGCGGACTGGGACCGGGAGGTGTTCACCTTCGACGGCCCCCGCTCCGAAGCCGTGCGCGAGGTCTTCGTCTCCCTCTACGAGCAGGGGCTGATCTACCGCGGCGAGCGGCTCATCAACTGGTGCGTGCGCTGCCACACCGCCCTGTCCGACATCGAGGTGGAGCACGAGGACGCCACCGGCGAGCTGGCCCGGTTCGTCTACCCCCTCGCCGACCCCGACGCCGTCCCCGCCGCGCTCCGCGCGGGGATCGGCGAGCCGGAAGCCGGTCTGGTCCGTGCCCCGAACGGCGAGCTCGGCATCGAGGTGGCGACCACCCGCGCGGAGACGATGCTCGGTGACACCGCCATCGCCGTGCACCCGGACGACGAGCGCTACGCCGGCGTGGTCGGGCTCGAGGTCCGCCACCCCTTCCAGGACCGCACCTTCGCGGTCATCGCCGACGACTACGTCGACCCCGACTTCGGCTCCGGCGCGGTGAAGATCACCCCGGCCCACGACCCGAACGACCTGGCCATCGCCGAGCGCCACGACCTCGACCTCATCGACATCATGGACGAGCTCGGGGTGCTCACCGCGGTGGTGGGGGAGCGGTTCGCGGGCCAGGATCGCTTCGAGGCCCGTCGCACCGTCAAGGAGGCTCTGGACGAGGCCGGGCTGCTCGTGCGCGTCGACCCGCACGAGCACGCCGTGGGCCACTGCTCCCGGTGCGGGACGGTCATCGAGCCGCGGCTCAGCCTGCAGTGGTTCGTCGCGATGCGTGCGCTCGCGGACAAGGCCGCGCAGGCGGTCCGCGACGGACGCACGGTGTTCGTGCCGGAGTCCCGCACCAAGCCCTTCCTGGAGTGGCTCGACAACCTCCACGACTGGTGCATCTCGCGCCAGATCTGGTGGGGGCACCGCATCCCCGCCTGGTACGGCCCCGACGGCGAGGTCCGGGTCTCGCGCACCGACATCGACGAGGAGGGCTGGGTCCAGGACGAGGACGTGCTCGACACCTGGTTCTCCTCCCAGCTGTGGCCCTTCAGCGTGTTCGGCTGGCCCGAGGACACCCCGGAGCTGCGGACGTGGTTCCCCACCTCGGTGCTGGTGACCGGGTACGACATCAACACCTTCTGGGTCTCCCGCATGCTGATGATCAGCCTGTGGTTCACCGACGAGGTGCCCTTCCACGTGGTCCACAACCACGGGCTCGTGCGCGACGAGCACGGCAAGAAGATGTCGAAGTCCTTCGGCAACGTCATCGACCCGCTCGACCTGGTGGAGCGGTACGGCGCCGATGCGACCCGGTTCGCGCTGCTGCGCTCCGCGGCGCCGGGCACCGACGTCCCGCTCGCCGAGGAGTGGGTCGAGGGCACGAAGCGCTTCGCGAACAAGCTGTGGAACGTCGCGTCCTTCGTGCTGTCCCGGCTGGAGGCGAACGAGGGTCGGCCTGGCGCGGATCTCGAGCCGCTCCCGCCGCACGCCGAGCTCGCGCTGGAGGACCGCTGGATCCTCTCGCGCCTGCACGCAGCCCACACCGCAGCCGACGAGGCCTACGAGGCCTACGACTGGGCCACGGTCTGCCGCACGCTGTACCACTTCGTGTGGGATGAGCTGGCCGACTGGTTCATCGAGGCGGTGAAGCTGCGTCTGTACAGCGATGACGCTCAGGCCGCCGCCACCGCGCGCCGGGTCGGCCGCCACGTGCTCGACCACGTCATCCGCCTGCTCCACCCGGTGATGCCGTTCCTCACCGAGACGTTGTGGCGCACCCTGACCGGTGCGGCCGGAGGCCGGGACTCGTTGATGGTCGCGGCCTGGCCCGAGGTGGACCCGACCTGGCACGACCCGGAGGCCGAAGCCGCCTTCGCCGTGCTCCAGGACCTGGTGACCGAGACGAACCGCTTCCGTTCCCAGAACTCGGTGGCACCCTCCAAGCGGTTCAAGCTGCGGGTCGCCTCGAGCGAGCGGGCGCTGCTCGACGAGCAGGCGGCACTGCTGGCCTCGCTCGCGGGGCTGTCCGAGGTCGAGACCACCGACGAGCTCGAGGACCGGGCCGGAACCTCCACGATCCGGTTCGCGGCGGGGCAGGCGCAGGTCGAGCTCGCGGGGCTGATCGACGTCGAGGCGGAGCTCGCGCGGCTGGACAAGGAGCTCGGCAAGGCCCGCAGCGACCTCGCGCGCGTCGAGGGCAAGCTCGCCAACGAGGGCTTCGTCTCCCGGGCGCCCGTCGAGGTGGTCGACGGGGAGCGCGCCAAGCGCGAGGATGCGCTCGCGGCGATCGCGCTGCTCGAGGGCCGCATCGCCTCGCTGTCGGGACTGCGCGGCTGACCCCGACCGGCGGCCGGTCGC
Source organism: Nitriliruptoraceae bacterium (assembly GCA_046541215.1). Lineage (GTDB taxonomy): Bacteria > Actinomycetota > Nitriliruptoria > Nitriliruptorales > Nitriliruptoraceae > T1Sed10-7. The sequence goes on along the minus strand of JBKHDS010000300.1, from coordinate 133 downwards.
GGCGGGGGTGGTGCGTTCCCTGCGCGATGGCGCAGGAGATGTGCACGCTCCGCTGCCTCGGTCCGGTTGGGGTGGCGTGGTGGTGCGTTCCCTGCGCGATGGCGCAGGAGATGTGCACGCTCCGCTGCCTCGG
>JBKHDS010000299.1:0-3371 GCA_046541215.1 Nitriliruptoraceae bacterium | reverse complement strand
TAGCCCCGCTGTTTCATCCGGCTGGGGTTCGGGGCTGGATGCGGGTGTCGGCAGTTCGGTGGGAGGCGGGCGCGGTCGGGGGTGTCGAGGTTTGGCTGGAGGCAGCGGTGTGCGGGCAGGGGTGGTCGCGACGTCGTCGACGTCGTGACGTGGGTGCTGGTGTTGTCAAGGAGCGCGGTGGCGGAGCCCTGTCAGCCGGCGGGGGCGGGCAGGCTGCGGAGTCGTCGGAACGCGGCGGTCAGGACTTCGACCCAGGGCCAGTCGGCTTGGAGTCGCAGGATGTGGCGGCGTCCGGTGTGCACGATCCGTCCGGCGACGTGGAGGAGCTGGTAGCGCAGCACCTTGGGTTCGGCGGTGCGGTGGGTGCCGCGCAGTGCGAGCTGCTGGGTGACGGTGAGCAGGTCACAGGCGATCGCCACGAGCTGGCACCACAGCTGGTTGCGGTCGAAGGTGTCGAGCGGCATCGCCGCCAGGCCGGTGTTCTTCGCACATCGGATGCGGTCCTCCACCCGGGCGTGAGCCCGGTGGCGGGCGTCCAGCATCGCGATGTCGGTGTCGGGCTGGTCGGTGAGGAACGCGGTGAACCGGAACCCGTCGATGTCGTCGAAGGTCTGCTGCGCCCCCGGGTGCAGCGGCTCACGACGCACCAGCAGTCTGGAGCCTGTCGGCCAGGCGGCGAGGTCGACCAGGTCGGTGATCTCCGCAACGGCCGCGCCCTTGCGGGGTGTGCCTTGCTGGGTGATCGCGTCGACCCACCGGCCGTCGTCGGCAGCGAGGCTGTGGATCGCGGTGCGAACGGCCGGTTTGAACGGCATCCCGACCGAGAACCGGGCGTGGACCTGTCCGCGGATGTGGTTCACCAGGTCATGGACGGCCCCGGCCGTATCGGCTCTCACCAGCAACTGAAGTTCGTCGGGGAGCTCGGGGAGCTGCGCGATGGCCCGGTCAAGGACCCGGATCTGATCAGCGGCGGTGTTCGCCCCAGCGTTGCCCTTGCGCAGTTCGATCGACAGCGCCTCTCCGGTGCCGTCCCCGCGGTCCAACCAGCAGGTCATCGGATGGAACCCCCAGCTGCGCTTGTAGGTCTTGCCCGCCCCGTCCTTGTCATCGGAGTGCGCGATCACCAGCGTCGCATCCAGATCGATCGCCAACGGCTGCGTCGGCTCGCCTGCCGCGGCGGCCGCGACCGGGGCCGGGACCGCCCCCAACTGCCAGGCCCGCCGGCGGACGGTGGCCCGTGCCAGATCCAATGCTTCCACGGTGGCCGTGATCTGGCCGTCATCGGCGAGCGCAGCCAACGTGCGGGTCGCGGTCGGCACCGACGCCACCGTGCCGAACAGCGCCGGCTGGCCTCGCAACACCTGCAGATGCCGCAGCCGGGTCCCCCCATCCGCCAGCATCATCGCCAGATCGTGGAGCACCCCGGCCGGGGCGTGCACCGCCTGGGCACGGACCCCTGCGGTCGCGGCCCCAAGCGCCTGCTCGAGCCCGACCTGCCGGGCCCCCTCCACCAGCAGCCCCGAGCCCGCCCGGGACACCAACCCCCGACCGTCACCGGTTACCGACAGCCGTACCTGACGACGGATAGCCTTCACCCGCAAGGTGAACCCTTCTGTGAGCGGATCGTGGTCCTAGACACCCACATCCTGCACCAGCAGAAGGGTTCATCTGTGTAACCGGCGCACCCCCACCCCAGACCCGTGAAACATCGGGGCTAGGCTGCGGCCGTGATCGAGGAGCTGCACATCCGCGGGCTCGGCGTCATCGAGGACGCCCATCTGACCCTGTCCCCGGGACTGACCGTGGTCACCGGCGAGACCGGTGCCGGCAAGACCATGCTGGTCACCGCGCTGCAGCTGCTGCTCGGTTCCCGCGCGGACGCCGGCCTGGTCCGTGCTGGCGCCCCCACGGCCACGGTGGATGCGGTGCTCTCGCCCCGCCCCGCCGAGGCGGAGCACCACCTCGGCCCAAGCGACGAGCCGCTCATCGTCGCCCGGGAGATCCCCGCCGATGGTCGCTCGCGCGCGCGGCTCGACGGCCGGCCCGTCCCCGTCGGGATCCTGACCGAGGTGCTCGGTGCCCACGTCGAGGTCCACGCCCAGCACGAGCACGTCCGGCTCGCCCGCGCGGAGGTCCAGCGTGACCTGCTCGACCGCTACGCCGGGGCGCCGCACGCACGGGCGCTGGCGACCTACCGCGAGCGGTTCACCTCCTGGCAGGAGCTGAGCGAGCGCCAGGCCCGCCTCGACGCCGACGCTCGTGAGCGCGCGCGCGAGCTCGACCGGCTGCGCTTCGAGGTCGCGGAGATCGACCGCGCCGAGCTGGACGCGGACGCGGACCCGCAGCTGGCCGCCGACATCGACCGGCTGGCCCACGCCGAGGAGCTCCAGCAGGCCGCGGCCGAGGCGGCGGCAGCGCTCGGCTCCGAGGGCGCGGGGGACCCCCTCGGGGTGGCGATCGCGGCGCTGCGCCGGGCGGCCGCGGACGACCCGACGCTCGCGGAGCTGACCGACCGGGCCCTCGCCCTGGGGGAGGAGCTGACGGCGCTGGCCGCCGAGGTCCGCGACTACGGCGAGGCGGTCGAGGGCGATCCAGCCCGCCTCGCGGCGCTGCTCGAGCGCCAGCAGCTGGTCCGTTCCCTGACGCGCAAGTACGGGGAGGACGTCCCCGCGGTGCTCGCCTACGCCGACCAGGGCCGGGCGCGCCTGGCGGCGCTCGAGGCCGAGGAGGCCGACGCGGGCTCGCTCGCGGCACAGCTGGAAGCGGCCACCGCCGCGCTGCACGAGGCAGGTGCGGCGGTCACGAGCGGGCGCGAGCTCGCGGCCGAGCAGCTCGCCGGGACGGTCGACGCCCACCTCGCCGACCTCGGCATGCCCCACGCCCGGTTCGAGGTGGCGGTGGAGCCGCTCCCCGACACCGCCCCCACCCGGTACGGCATCGACCGCGTCACCTACCTGCTCGCGCCCAACCCGGGCGAGCCGGCCCGACCGCTGGCGCAGGCCGCCTCCGGGGGGGAGCGCTCGCGGGTGTCGCTGGCCATCGAGGTCGCGTTGGCCGACGTGGATGACGCGAGCGTGCTCGTCTTCGACGAGGTGGACGCCGGCATCGGCGGGGCGACGGCGCTGCAGGTGGGGGAGAAGCTCGCCCGGCTGGCGGCAGGGGAGCGGGGTCGGCAGGTGCTGTGCGTCACCCACCTCGCGCAGCTCGCGGCCTACGCCGACGTCCACCACGTGGTCGAGAAGGGGCTGTCCGGTGGTCGCACGGTGACCACCGCACGCCGGGTGGCCGAGGAGGACCGGGTCGGGGAGCTCGCGCGCATGCTCGGTGGCGAGGTCGGCGGAGCGGCTGGCCAGGAACACGCACGTGAGCTG
>JBKHDS010000298.1:0-3381 GCA_046541215.1 Nitriliruptoraceae bacterium | reverse complement strand
CGAGCAGGCGCACGAGCAGGGCCTTCTGGGCGTGCAGGCGGTTCTCCGCCTGGTCGAAGACCCGGGAGGCGGGGCCGTCGATCACCTCGGCAGCCACCTCCTCACCGCGGTGCGCGGGCAGGCAGTGCAGGAAGATCGCGTCCTCGGCGGCGTGGGCCAGCAGCTCGGCGGTGACCTGGTAGGGCCGGAACACCGCGAGCCGTGTCTCGGCCTCGTCCTCCTGACCCATCGAGGCCCACACGTCGGTGTAGACCGCGTGTGCCCCGGTCACGGCAGCACGCGCGTCGGTCGTGACCACGACCTCGGTGCCCGTACCGGCCGCGAGCTCGGCCGCCCGGGCGACGATCGCCGCGTTCGGGGCGTAGCCGTCGGGGTGGGCGACGCGGACCTCGACGCCGAGCTTGGCACCGGCCAGCAGCAGCGAGTGGGCCACGTTGTTGCCGTCGCCGACGTAGGCCAGCACCGTCCCGGCGAGGTCGCCGCCGCGAGCGGCGCGCAGGGTCTGCAGGTCCGCCAGCGCCTGGCAGGGGTGCTCGAGGTCGGTGAGCGCGTTGACCACCGGGATGGTCGCGTTCGCCGCGAGCTCGGCGATGCGGTCCTGCCCGAAGGTGCGGATCACCACGGCGTGGACGTAGCGCGACAGCACCGCCGCGGTGTCGGCGATGGTCTCCCCCCGGCCGAGCTGCAGCTCCGCGGAGGACAGCGGCAGCGGGTGCCCCCCGAGCTCGGCGACCGCGACCTGGAAGGACACCCGGGTGCGGGTCGAGGGCTTCTCGAACACCAGCGCCACGGTCCGTCCGGCGAGGGCGTCGGCGTGCGCGGCCGGGGTGTGGGTGCCGCGGGCGGCAGCGAGCGTGTCGGCGAGGTCGAGCAGGTCGGTGAGCTGCTCGGCGTCGAGGTCGTCGATCCCGAGGAAGTGGTCGGGGAAGGGCGCCATGGGGGTCTCCGGTGGGGTGGTCCAGGGTCAGGTGTCGGTGGGCGCGACGGCCCGCAGGGCGTCGGCGATGAGCTCGAGCGCCAGGTCGACCTCCTCGCGGGAGATGGTCAGCGGCGGCGCGAGGCGCAGCACGTCGGGGGCGACCGCGTTGACGAGCAGGTGCCGGTCCCGGCAGGCGTCCTCGACCTCGGCGGCGACGGGGGCGTCGAGCTCGAGCCCGAGCAGCAGCCCACGGCCGCGGACCCCCGCGGCGTGGGGGACCGTGCCGACCAGGGCCTCGAGCCCGGCCTTCAGCCGCCGGCTGCGGGTGGCCGCCTGGCCGAGCAGCCCCTCCCGCTCGATCGTGTCGATCACCGCGTTGGCCGCTGCGCAGGTCACGGGGTTGCCTCCGAAGGTGGTCGCGTGGTCCCCGGGACGGAACACCTCGGCAGCCGGACCGTGGGCGACGCACGCCCCGATGGGCAGCCCGTTGGCGAGTGCCTTCGCCACGGTGACCACGTCGGGCACCACCTCGGTGTCCTGGAAGGCGAACCAGGGCCCGGTGCGGCCCATCCCGGTCTGGACCTCGTCGGCGAGCAGCAGCGCACCGTGGGCGTCGCAGGCGGCGCGGGCGGCCGCGAGCACCTCGGCCGGCACGGGCCGCACCCCGCCCTCGCCCTGGACCACCTCCAGCAGCACCGCGCAGGTGTCGTCGCCGACCGCGGCTCTGACTACGTCCGGATCGTCGAAGGGCACGTGGTCGACCAGGCCCGACAGCGGCTCGTAGGGCGCGTGCTTGGCGGGTTGTCCGGTGGCTTCGAGCGTCGCCAGGGTGCGGCCGTGGAAGGAGCCCTCGAGGGCGACGATGCGGACCTTGCCGGGGTGCTGCGCCTTGCCGTGCCGACGGGCCAGCTTGATCGCGGCCTCGTTCGCGGTCGCGCCGCACTGGGCGAGGAAGACCTTCGCGTCCGGCCAGCCGGTGATCCGGGCGAGCCGCTCCGCGAGCTCCACCGCCGGCGGGGTCAGGTAGAGGTTCGAGGTGTGCACGAGCGTGCCGGCCTGCTCGGCCACCGCTCGGGCGACGGCTGGGTGGGCGTGGCCGAGGCTGGTCACCGCGAGCCCGCAGAGCAGGTCGAGCCAGGCGGTGCCGTCCGCCTCGAACAGCCGGCTCCCCTGGCCCCGTACGAAGGTCGCCTTCGGGGTGCCGTAGGTCGGCATGACGTGCGCGGCGGCGCGTTCGGCGAGGCTCGGCTCGTCCGCGGCGTGCGGCGTGGGACCGCTCGTGGTGGTCATCCCTGCACCTGCTCGGGCCGGCCCATCGCCGCGCCGGAGCGGGCCGGCATCGACGGCGTGATCATGGTCCCGACGCCCTCGTCGGTGAAGATCTCGATCAGCACCGCGTGGAGCACGCGCCCGTCGAGGATGTGGGCCTGGGGTACGCCGTCCCGGATCGCGGCGACGATCGAGCGGATCTTGGGTCGCATGCCCTCGTGGAGCTCGTCGGCCGCGAGCATCGCGTCCAGCCGGTCCACCCCGACCTCGCTCATCAGCGCCTGGCGGTCGGGGTCACCGAAGTCGAGGTAGAGCCCGGGCACGTCGGTGAGGTAGACGAGCTTGGAGGCGCCGAGCGCGGCCGCGATGGCCCCGGCGGCCAGGTCGGCGTTGACGTTGCGGTCGACGCCCTCGGCATCACGTCCGACGGTGGCGACGACCGGCAGGAACCCGTCGGCGAGGAGCTCCTCGAGGTAGCGGGTGTCGACCCGGACCACCTCGCCGACCAAGCCGAGGTCCTCGCCGCCGGGGCCGGTCGCGGGCCGGACCTGGAGCAGCCCGGCGTCGGTGCCGGCCACCCCGACCGCTGGCCCACCCGCCTCGGTGACGAGCGAGACCACCTCCGGGTTGACCTTGCCGAGCAGCGCCATGCGCACGACGTCCATCATCGCAGCGTCGGTGACCCTGAGGCCGCCGACGAAGCGGGAGGGGACGCCGAGCGCGCTCGCGAGCGAGCTGATCTGCGGGCCGCCCCCGTGCACGATCACCGGCTTGAGGCCGACGAAGTGCAGCAGCGCGACGTCCGCGGCGAAGGAGCGCTTGAGCTCCTCGTCGACCATGGCGTTGCCGCCGTACTTGATCACGATCGTCTGACCGTGGAAGCGGGTGATCCACGGCAACGCCTCGCGCAGCACCGCGGCCTTGCCCTGCGCGGCCTCGACCCGCTCGACCGAGACGTGGTCGGCGGTGGTGATGCGCCGTCCCCCCAGGCGGGCCGCGGGCACGGAGGTGGTCGTCGGGTCGGTGCTCACGTCGTGTACTCCGCGTTGAACCGGACGTACTCGGGGGTCAGGTCGCAGGTCAGCATGGTCGCCGCGGCGTCCCCGGAGCCGACGTCGACACCGAGCTCGACGACGTCACGGTCCATGGCCGCGGCGGCCTGGCCCCGGTCGAAGCTCGTGGCGACGCCGAAC
>JBKHDS010000297.1:0-3384 GCA_046541215.1 Nitriliruptoraceae bacterium | reverse complement strand
GCCGGACGTGTACGGCTACCGGATGGGGCAGGAGTTCACCGGCTTCCTCGACACCGAACGTGCCGCACTCGGCCTGACCGCCGACGACCTGGCTGCCTGGCGGCCCTGACCGTTCCCGATGACCCGGAAGGTCCCCACACCGTGACGACTTCCGACCCGCACACCGCGTCCGAGGCGACTCGCCTGCTCAAGGACCTCGTCCGTATCCCGACGAGCGTGCAGAAGTCCGACTTCGTCGTGTCTCTCGCCGGCGGGATCACCGACCCGGCCCGCACCATCGGCGACTACGTCGTGACCCGCGACCTGGCCGAGTGCTTCGACCAGGCCCTCGCGCTGATCGGATCGGCCCTGGGCGACCAACGGTCCAAGGGCGCCTACCTGCACGGCTCCTTCGGGTCCGGCAAGTCGCACTTCATGGCGGTGCTGCACCTGCTGTTGCAGGGCAACCCCGATGCGCGCGCCATCGGTCGGCTCGCGCCGGTCATCGCCAAGCACGACGACGCTCTCAAGGACGCGAAGGTGCTGCTGGTGCCGTACCACTTCATCGGTGCGGCGTCGATGGAGGCGGGGGTGCTCGGCGGATACGTCAAGTTCATCCGTGAGCGGTTCCCGGACGCGCCGCTGCCGGCGGTGTTCCTCGACGACAAGATCTTCGACGACGCCCGCCGTGAACGCACCGAGCAGGGCGACGAGGCGTTCTTCCGCCGGCTGTCCCGCGGTACCGGCGGGCTGGAGGGGTTCGGGGACCTGGCCGGCGGGTGGGACGCGGACAGCTTCGAACGGGCGCTGACCGCCCCGCCGGACGACGAGGACCGCCGCCGGCTCGCGGCCGACCTGATCGACACGTTCTTCAGCTCCTACGCCGACCTCGCGGCCGGGTCGGGGGAGGGCTACGTCCCGCTCGATGAGGGGCTGGCGGCGATCTCGCGGCATGCGAAGGAGCTCGGCTACGACGCCGCGATCCTGTTCCTCGACGAGCTGATCCTGTGGCTCGCGACCCGCATGGCCGACCCGGACTTCGTCTCCCGCGAGGGCGCCAAGGTCGGGCTGCTGGTGGAGGGGTCCGCACCGCGGGCCATCCCGCTGATCTCGTTCATCGCCCGGCAGCGCGACCTGAAGGACTTCATCGGCGACGGCATCCCGGGCGCGCAAAAGGCGTCGTTCTCGCACGGCGTGCAGTGGTGGGACGGCCGGTTCTCCACCATCACCCTGTCGGACGCGAACCTGCCGGCCATCGTCGAGCAGCGGCTGCTCAAGCCCGTGTCCGAGTCGGCCCGCCACGAGCTCGACGAGGCGTTCGAACGGTTCACCTCCCGGGCCGACCGGGCGCTGGACACGCTGATGACGGACGAGGCCGACAAGGCCGCGTTCCGCCGCTCCTACCCGTTCTCGCCGGCGCTGATCAAGGTGCTGGTCGGCGTGTCCGCGTTCCTGCAGCGTGAGCGGACCGCGCTGCGGCTGCTGATGCAGTTGCTGGTCGACCGGCGTGACGATCTCACCGTCGGCCAACTGGTCCCGATGGGGGACCTGTGGGACGTCATCGACGCAGGCGAGGAGCCGTTCGACCAGGCGCTGCGCCGGCACTTCGCCAAGGCCCGGGCGCTGTACACCCGCAAGCTGCGGCCGCTGCTGCTCGACGCCCACCACCTCACCGAGGAGCAGGTCGACCAGCTCGACCCGAGGCACGCGTTCTTCGGTGACGACCGGCTCGCCAAGACCCTGCTGCTCGCGGCGCTCGTCCCGGACGTCGACGCGGTCCGCGGGATGACCGTCGGACGGTTGACCGACCTCAACCACGGGACGATCCGCAGCCCCGTCCCGGGCGGGGAGCGCGGCAACGTGCTGCAGAAGGTCCGACGCTGGTCCGCGTCGGTCGGGGAGCTGCGCGTCGACGGGGACGACCAGGACCCGTCGGTTTCGTTGCAGCTGGTCGGCGTCGACGTCGGCTCGATCATCGAGCAAGCCTCCTCGCACGACAGCGCCGGCGCGCGGCTGCGGATGGTCCGGGACCTGCTCGGCGGGGCGCTCGGGATCGACACCCGCGAGGCCCTGCTGCCCTCCCACCGTCACCTGTGGCGGGGCCGGCAACGCGACACCGCCCTCGCGTTCGCCAACGTCGCCGACCAGCGGGAGCTGCCCGACCACGAGTTCCGCTCCACGCTGGACACCCCGAAGGTCGTCATCGGCTACCCGTTCGACGCGCCGTTCGGCCCCGTCGACGACCTCGCCCGGGTGCAGGACCTGCGGGAACGCATCGGTCCCGTCCCGACGCTGTGCTGGGTACCGAGGTCGCTGACCGATCGGGCCAAGGCCGACCTCGGCAAGCTCGTCGTGCTCGACTTCCTGCTCACCGGGGACCGGCTCGACCAGCACACCAGCCACCTGCCGCAGCTCCAGCGCATCGAAGCGAAGGAGGTCCTCACCGGCCAGCGTGAGCAGCTCAAGGCCCAGATGGTCGAGGTGCTCCGGCAGGCCTACGGGGTCGCCTCCGCGGATCCGACGTTCGTGCAGGACGACATCGACCTCGGCGATCAGTTCCCGACCCTGGACGGCGCCGTCACCGTCCGCCCGCCGATCGCGACCAGCTTGAAGGACGCGTTCCAGCAGCTGCTCGACCAGCTCTGGTCGGCGGTCGCCCCCGGCCACCCGGCCTTCCCCGAGGAGGTCCGCCGGGCCGACCTCGTCCGCACCCTCGAGCTGGTCGCCGACGCCGCCCAGGCCCAGGACGGGCGGCTGGAGGTCGCACCGGGCGACCGGCGGCTGCTGACCAAGGTCATCGCGCCGCTGCAGCTCGCCAAGGTCGGTGAGGCCCACCTGGTCCTCGACCGGCACTGGCGCGACCACTTCCACCGGATGCGTGCGGCCGACCCGGGGCCGCTGACCGTCGCCCGGATCCGCGAGTGGCTCGACCAGCCCCAACGCATGGCGCTGGACCCGCCGCTGGTCAGCCTGGTCGTGTCCGCCTACGCGCTGGACCAGGACCTCGTGCTGCGGCTGGACGGTGCGACCCTCAAACCGACCGTCGAGCGGCTCGACCCGAGGGTCGAGCTGACCACCGTGCCGCTGCCGTCGCAGGAGGCCTACCGGGAGGCGGTCGCACGGGCCGCGTCGGTGTTCGGGGTGCACGGCAGCCCGCTGCTGTCCGCCGCGAGCGTGCACGACCTGGCCACCGCGCTGCGGCAGACCGCCGAGCCGCTGCGTGAGCCGGCGCAGGCGCTGCCCGGCGCACTGGCTGGGGTCGCGACCCGGTTCGGTGTGGAACGCGGCCGGATCCGCGAACGCAACGCCCAGGCGGGGCTGTCGCTGGTGCAGGGCCTCGTCGGGGCGGCCTCGGACCGAGCGGCCGTGGAGTTCCTGGCCGATCTGCCGCTGCCGTCCGAAGCC
>JBKHDS010000296.1:0-3404 GCA_046541215.1 Nitriliruptoraceae bacterium | reverse complement strand
GGCGCCGCCCGCGCCGCCGCGGTCGCGATCGGCCGTGCACGCGGCGTGCTGGTCGTCGCGGGTCGCCGACGGGGGGAGGCCGCGACGGTCGCCGCGCTCGCCGAGCAGGTCGGCGCGTTGGGTACCGAGGTGGTCGACGCTGCCGACCTTCCGGCGCTGGCCGCCGCGACCCGGTCGGTTCGGGTGGTCGTGAACGCGACACCGCTCGGGATGGCGGGGGAGCGGCTCCCTGACCCGCTGCTCGAGCTCACCGGTGATCAGGTCGCCTACGACCTCGTCTACGGGCGCGAGACCCCCTTCCTGGCCGCGGCACGTGCGCGCGGCGCCGCTGCTCACGACGGGCTCGGCATGCTGCTCGGCCAGGCGGCGCTGAGCTACGAGCGGTGGACGGGCTGCCCCGCTCCGCGCGCGGTCATGGCCGCGGCCCTCGCTACGGCGCCGCCATCGCTCAAGGAGCCGGCCACCCCAGCCGATGGAGGACCAGGACCGATCTGACCCGACCCGTGACGGAGGCGCCGGATGAGGAGCCTCGGACACATCCTGGTCGATCGGGGGCTGATCAGCCTGGACCAGCTCCGTGCGGCCGAGGAGGAGCACACCTCCTCGGGCCGCTCGCTGGGCCGGGTGCTCGTGAGCGAACGGATGGTGACCGAGCGCGACCTCGTCGCGGCGCTCGCGACCCAGATCGGCATGGAGTTCGTGGACCTCAGTGAAACCGAGGTCGATGCGCACGCCACGACAATGATCCCCGACACGATCATGCGGCGCCACAGCGTGCTGCCGATCCGGTTCGAAGGCGGCCGGCTGGTCATGGCGATGAGCGACCCTTCCAACGTCATCGCCATGGACGACGTCCGGACCATCACGAAGATGGACATCCGGCCGGTGGTGGCCACGAAGGAGGACGTCACCAAGGCGATCGGCAAGTACGCGTCGATGCAGGAGGACATCGAGGCGATCGCCACCGACCTCGTGGGGGAGGAGGAGCAGCCGGACCTCGCCGACCTCCAAGCGGTCACCGAGGACGCCCCGATCGTCAAGTTCGTCAACGTGCTCATCACCCAGGCGGTCGCCGACGGCGCCTCCGACATCCACATCGAGCCGGGCGAGCGTGACCTGCGTGTGCGCTACCGCATCGACGGGGTGCTGCACGAGGTCATGCGCAGCCCCCGGTCGATCCAGAACGGCGTCATCAGCCGACTGAAGATCATGGCCGACGTCGACATCGCCGAGCGGCGCATCCCCCAGGATGGGCGCATCGGCCTCACCGTCCACGGCAAGCAGATCGACCTGCGCTTCTCGACCCTCCCGACGGTGTACGGGGAGAAGGTCGTGATGCGCATCCTCGACAAGTCGTCGGTGATGCTCTCGCTCGACGACCTCGGGTTCCTCGACCACAACCTCGAGGTCTACTCCGGGGCCTACTCCAAGCCCTACGGCATGATCCTGGTCACCGGCCCGACCGGCTCGGGGAAGTCGACCACCCTGTACGCGACGCTGAACGTCCTCAACCAGGAGGGCGTGAACATCATCACCACCGAGGACCCGGTCGAGTACCGCCTCCCCGGTATCAGCCAGGTCCAGGTGAACCCGAAGGTCGGCCTCTCCTTCGCGAGCGCTCTGCGCTCGATCCTGCGTCAGGACCCCGACATCGTGCTGGTCGGGGAGATGCGTGACCGCGAGACCGCCCAGATCGGGGTCGAGGCGGCGCTCACCGGTCACCTCGTGCTCTCCACCCTGCACACCAACGACGCGCCCTCGGCCATCACGAGGCTGATCGAGATGGGCATCGAGCCCTTCCTGGTCGGCTCGGCCGTGGACTGCATCCTCGCCCAGCGCCTCGCCCGCCGGGTCTGCTCGCGGTGCGCGGAGCTCGTCCGGCCCGATCCGGACCTGCTCAAGGTCGCAGGCTTCGACGACGACATCGTGGATGCACGACCAGAGGTCCCCGAAGCCCGGGGGTGCTCGGCGTGCAGCAACACCGGCTACCGCGGCCGGCTCGCGATCCACGAGGTGATGAACGTGACCGAGGACATCGAGCGGCTCGCGGTTGCCCGGGCCTCCAGCGAGGAGATCGCCAGGGTCGCGGTCCAGCAGGGCATGCAGCAGCTGCGTGCCGACGGGCTCGCGAAGGTGCTGGCCGGTCACACGACGATCGAGGAGGTCGGCCGGGTCGTCACCTGACGGACCCGACGACGGCGCCGAGGTGGCGCGGGGGAGGAGAGGACGTGGCGACACTCGCGGAGATGCTCGTCGACCAGGGCGTGGTCGACGGCGACAGCCTCTCGCAGGCCGAGTCCTACGCGGCCGAGTCCGGCGTCAACCTGGCCCAGAGCCTGGTCGCGCTCGGGCTCGCCACCGAGGCGCAGCTCGTCCGGGCCTTCGCAGCCTCGGTGGGGCTCGCCTACACCGACGTCACCCCCGAGGCGGTGGACCGCACCGCGGTCGCGCTGCTCGACCCCGAGGTGGCGCGGGAGCTGACCGTGCTCCCGGTCGGCTACGGACCGGGTGACGAGGTGGTGGTCGCCTTCGCCGACCCGGCTGCCCACGACGAGCTGCGCGAGGAGCTCGGCCGCGCGATCGGGCTGCCGATCTCCCTCGCGCTGGCCCCGCGTCGCGCGCTGGTGGAGGCCATCGCGGTCCAGACCGAGCTGGCGGTCGGCGGGAACGGGAGCGCGGTAGCCGCGCCCGCTGCCACCGCGACGAGCCAGCCACCACCACCGTCGCGGCCGGAGCCGACCGAGCGCCGACCGGTCGTGCAGCCGGACCGTCCCGACCGCCGTCAGACGGCCTCCGGCGGCGTCGGTGGCCGGGTGATGTCGGAGGAGGAGCCGACCGTCGACCTCGACGAGCTGCTCAACGAGCTCGTGGACCGTGGCGGGTCGGACCTCCATCTGACCGCCGGCATCCCGCCCGCGATCCGCATCAACGGGCAGATCACCTCGCTGGACCACTACGAGAAGCTCGTGCCGGACGAGCTCCAGCGGCTGCTGTACGCGATCATGACCCAGAAGCAGCGCGAGGCCTTCGAGAACGAGCTCGAGCTCGACATCAGCTACTCGATCCGCGACATCGCCCGCTTCCGCGTCAACATCTTCCAGCAGCGCAACTCCATGGGCGCGGTCATGCGGGTCATCCCCTACGAGATCCTGCCGCTGGAGGAGCTCGGGATCCCGGACCAGGTGGCCGAGTTCGCCTACCTGCCGCGCGGGTTCGTGCTGGTGACCGGCCCGACCGGTTCGGGGAAGTCCACCACTCTGGCTTCCCTCATCGACCTCGCCAACCGCAACCGGTCCGCCCACATCATGACCGTGGAGGACCCCATCGAGTTCCTGCACAAGCACAAGAACTGCGTCGTCAACCAGCGCGAGGTCGGCACCGACACGCGCGGGTTCGCCGCCGCG
>JBKHDS010000295.1:0-3410 GCA_046541215.1 Nitriliruptoraceae bacterium | reverse complement strand
ACCGCCGGCCGGCTCGCCGAGGCGGCGATCGTCGCCGTGTACGCCTCCCCCCTGGAGCGCACCCAGGAGACCGCCCGCATCATCGCCCGAGCGCACGGTCTGCGGGTGCGCTCCCGCCGGGGCCTCGGGGAGGTCGACTACGGCGAGTGGACCGACACCCCGCTCGGGCAGCTTCGGCGGCGCACGCTGTGGCCGGTGATCCAGGCCACGCCCTCCCGGGTGACCTTCCCCGGAGGCGAGTCGATCCGCGCGGCGCAGGCGCGTGCGGTCGACGAGACCGAGGCGCTGGCGAGCGAGCACCCCGGCCAGACCGTGGTGTGCGTCTCCCACGCCGACGTCATCAAGGCGGTGGTCGCCCACCACCTCGGCATGCCGCTCGACACCTTCCAGCGGCTGGTGATCTCGCCCGCTTCCGTCACCGTGCTGCGGCTCGGGACGGGGCAGCCGCCGCTCCTGCTGACCATCAACGACACCGGCAGCATCGCCCTGCCACGGAAGGCATCCTCGTGATGGACGCGCAGCTCGACGTCCCGCATCACGTCACGGTGGGCTTCACCGGCGTGCCCGGTGCCCGCACCTTCTACCTCCAGGCCGAGGACGACACGCAGCGGGTCAGCTTCGTGCTCGAGAAGGGCCAGGTCCGCGGGATCGGCGAGTTGCTCGCCCAGCTGCTGGTCCGCGTGGACGACGCGCCGGCCACGGACTGGGACCGCACGGCGATGGGGCTGCGGGTCCCATTGGAGCCGAGGTGGAGGGTCGGGGAGCTCTCCCTCGGCCTCGACCCCGACCAGGTACGGTTCCTCCTCGAGCTCGAGGAGCTCATCCTCGGCGACGAGGAGCGCGAGGCCAACCAGGCCCGTATCTGGCTCGACCGTGACCAGGCCCGCCGGCTGTCGGCGCACGCCGTCGAGGTGGTCGAGCAGGGGCGTCCGACCTGCGAGCTGTGTGGTCGCCCGACCGAGCTGGACGGCAGCCACGTCTGCCCGGCGACCAACGGCCACGGCACGCTCACCCGGTGACCGTCGTGCAGGAGGCACAGGCCGCGGCACGGCTGAAGACCGCACCGGTGGAGGTGATCGGCCGCTTCGCGGACGCCTCGAACGCCACGCTGCTCGTGCGGCTCACCGACCGGGACCCGCGCCCGCTGGCGGCGCTGTCCGAGGAGCTCGGCCACGACCCGGAGCTCGCCGACCTCGACCCCGACGATCTCGCCGTCTACAAGCCCGAACGCGGTGAGCGGCCGCTGTGGGACTTCCCCACCGGGACGTTGCACCGACGCGAGGTCGCGGCCTACGAGCTCTCGATCGCGCTGGGGTGGGGCCAGGTGCCGGCCACGGTGCTCAGGTCCGACGCCCCCTTCGGTCGCGGGTCGCTGCAACGCTACGTCGCCCACGACCTCGAGGCCCACCACTTCACGCTGTGGGAGACCGGGCTGGCGGAGGTCCGCGCGCAACTGGCGGCGATGGTCGTCTTCGACGCGCTGTGCAACAACGCCGATCGCAAGGCTGGGCACGTGCTGTACGCCCCGAAGGAGGCGGTCGTGCCGGCGCTGCGACGTGCGGTGCCCGCGGCGCGGCCCTTCCTCGATGGTGGCAGCGCGGGCGCGGCGGATGCGGTGGCCGCCCCCACCGGTGCGGGAGCGGCGGGTGAGATCGCACCCGGTCGGGTCTGGCTGGTGGACCATGGGGTGACCTTCCACGTCGAGCCGAAGCTCAGGACGGTGGCGTGGGAGCTCGCGGGGGAGGAGGTCCCGGCCGTCCTCCTAGCCGACCTCGACCGCGTGCGCGAGGGGCTCGCGGGTGAGCTCGGCGCTCGGCTTCGCACGCGAATGTCCGACGCCGAGGTGGCGGCGCTCGAGCAGCGGGCGGTGAGCCTGCTCGCCGCGGGGCGGTTCCCGTTCCCCGAGAGCCCGAACCCCTACCCGTGGCCGTTGCTGTGACCCGGCGGCCCGTGCTCGAAGCAGGCCGTCGGGTGCTCAGCGGCGCAACGACGGGTGCGCGCTGCAGCAGGCCGGCGGTGCCGTGACCGCGTCCCGGGAGGACAGCGGTCCGCTCGGCATCTAGCGTGCAGGTACGCGTCCCGGGAGAAGGACGCGGACGCGACCGCGGCGGCGGTGCGCGTGATCGAGCAGGATCGAGGGAGAGGAAGACGCATGGGACGTTTCGACGGGAGGACCGCCATCGTCAGCGGCGGGGCGCGGGGCATGGGCGCGAGCCACTGCCGCGCCCTCGTCGCCGAGGGCGGCAACGTGGTCATCGGGGACATCCTCGATGAGGACGGCGAGGCGCTCGCCGCGGAGCTCGGTGAGGCCGCGGTGTACGTCCACCTCGACGTCACCGATGCCGCCGCCTGGGATGGGGCCGTGGCGCAGGCCCTGGACCGCTTCGGTGGGCTGCACGTGCTGGTCAACAACGCGGGGGTGCTCGTCCAAGGCGCCATCATCGAGGGCGACCCGGAGGCCTTCCGCCGGGTCATCGACATCAACCTGACCGGGGTCTACCTCGGCATGCGGGCCGCAGCCCCGGCGATCCGGGACGCCGGCGGCGGCGCGATCGTGAACATCTCGTCCACGGCGGGGCTCATGGGGTACGCGTACCTGAGCGGCTACGCCGCCAGCAAGTGGGGGGTGCGGGGTCTCACGAAGGTGGCGGCGCTGGAACTCGGGCCGCTCGGCATCCGGGTCAACTCGGTCCACCCCGGCCCGATCGAGACCCCGATGACGGCCGGGATCGGGGACGACGTCGTGGGTGGGCAGCCGATCGGGCGCTTCGGCAAGCCCGAGGAGGTCGCGAAGCTCGTCTGCTTCCTCGCCTCTGACGACTCGAGCTACTCGACCGGATCGGAGTTCATCGTCGACGGTGGCCAGACCACCGGGTCGGTGATCGCCTCCCTCGAGGGCTGACGGCCTCGCCGTTGCGGGATCGGAGGCGGTGCCGGACGCCCCGGCACGGCTCCGGTCCCGCCACCCCGACGGTGGCGGCGATGCTGGAGCGGCCGCACGCGGTACAACGGTGGCATGGATGAACCGCGCAGCACCCGGCCCGGCACCGCCAGCGCGGCGGCGGGCTGATGGCCACCTACCGCGACCAGGGGATCGTGCTGCGGACCTACAAGCTCGGTGAGACCGATCGCATCGTGCACCTGCTCACCCAGGGGCGCGGCAAGGTCCGGGCGGTCGCCAAGGGGATCCGTCGCCCCGGCAGCCGCTTCGGGGGCCGGCTCGAGCCCTTCAGCCACGTGGACCTGCAGCTGTACGAGGGCCGCAACCTCGACACCATCACCCAGGCCGAGCTGCTCGCCTCCCACGACCGGGTGCGGACCGACCACGCCACCTCCGCGGCCGCGTCGGTCATGGCCGAGCTGACCGACCACGTCGCGCAGGAGGGGGAGCGGGACAACGGCGTGTTCCT
>JBKHDS010000294.1:0-3422 GCA_046541215.1 Nitriliruptoraceae bacterium | reverse complement strand
CTCCAGGTCCTGCGCCACGTGCACGTCCAGACCGGGCGCGGCCGCGCGTGCCTCGGCGAGGTGCGCCGCGGTGCCCGGGTAGCGCCGTGACAGGTGCGTGAGCACCACCCGGCGCGCGCCGGCCTCGTGGCCGATGCGGGCGGCCTGCGCCGCGGTGAGGTGCCCCGCTGCCTCGGCGAGGTCCTGCTCGGTGGAGAGGAAGGTGGCCTCGATCAGTAGCAGGTCCACCGCCTCGGCGAGCTCGCGCGCGCCGGGACAGTCCCGCGTGTCCATCACGTGCGCGAGGTGCACCCCCGGACGGGCGGTGCTCACCTCTTCCAACTGCACGCGGCGTCCGCCGACCCGGACCGACCCGGTCTCGACGAGGTCGCTGCGCGCCTCGTCGGGGATCCCGAGGGCCTCGAGGCGCTCCGGCAGCAGGTGCCGCCCGTCCGGTTGCGAGAAGCGGTAGCCGAGCGTCGGGATGACGTGGGAGAGCGCCCGGGCCTCCACGGTCAGCGGCGGCTCGGTGCTGAGCACGCCGGGGCTGGCCGGTCGTTCCTCCACCTCGGCACCGGTGCTGCTCGCCGAGGCGTTGCGCAGGGCCGTGATGTACCGGGCCGCCTCCTTGGGGTAGTGGAGTACGACCGGGTCCTCGATGCCGTCGAGCGCGAGGCGTTGCAGGACGCCCGGAAGCCCGAGGCAGTGGTCGCCATGGGCGTGGGTGATGCAGATGCGCTGGATGGTCGATACCGCCACGCGCGCGAGCGAGAGCTGGCGCTGGGTCCCCTCGCCGGGGTCGAGCAGGATGCCATGGCCATCGAAGCGCAGCAGGGCCGCGTGGTGCGCGCGCGTCCGCGTCGGGACCTGGCTCGCGGTCCCGAGGATGAGCAGCTCACGACCTGACATCCCACGTCCTCGACGTCGTCTCAGGACCGTACTCGTCGTCGACCCCCTCGAGGCGCTACGGTCCGTCGTCCGGCCGAGATCCGGCCGGCCATCGGCACGCGTGGAGCAGCGTGCCAGCCCGTGGGTGGGAACGCAGCCGCCGGACGTGCCGCGTCGCCCCGGGGAGGGAGGGCGTCCCGTGACCGACCGCGACACGTACCTCGAGGCGCTGCAGCGCTTCGCCGGTGACCTCCGGATGATCCAGCAGGTCGAGGCCTCGATGGAGGCCCGCCAGGTCACCTTCACGCCACAGCACTACGAGCTG
The DNA here is from genome assembly GCA_046541215.1 of Nitriliruptoraceae bacterium. Taxonomy (GTDB): domain Bacteria; phylum Actinomycetota; class Nitriliruptoria; order Nitriliruptorales; family Nitriliruptoraceae; genus T1Sed10-7. Next base: position 2,230 of record JBKHDS010000294.1, on the reverse strand, counting down.
CTGGTCAAGGCCTACCTCGGCGCCCGGGAGCTGAAGGGCGCGCAGCGTCTCTTCGATCGCATGGCGGCGGAGGGCATCTCGCTCGCGGGGCCGGTCCGGTGGGACGTGGCGCTGGCCACGGCTCGCGCCGGCCGCACCGCCGAGGCGCTCGCGATGCTGGACCAGCTCCACGGCGAGGGGGAGGAGCCTCCCGCCGAGCAGGCCCACGGGGTGCTCGCGGTCTACCTCGCCGCCCAGCGCTTCCCGGCGGCCCGGGCGGTCCTGCGCCGGATGGCCCAGCACGGGCAGGCAGCCTCCGCCAGCGAGTACACCGCGCTGCTACGGGACTGCCTCGCCCGACGGGCGATCAAGGACACCCGGACGGTGGTGGACCTGATGCTCCAGGTCGGCGTGAAGCCGGACCCCCGGCTCGCGACCGAGCTCGTCGCCATGATCGCGCGTGCGGGCCACACCGACCGTGCCCAGGAGCTGCTGGCTCGGCTCGAGCAGGCCGGGGTCGCGCTGCCGGGCGATGTGCACACCGAGCTGCTGCTCGCTTACGCGAAGGCGGGCGATGCGGAAGCGGCAGAGCAGGCCCTGGCGGCGATGCGCGCGGCCGGGACGGAGCCGACCAGCTTCCACCGCAACGCGGTGCTGGAGGCGCGGATCGCGGCGGGGGACGCCACCGGCGCCTGGGCGGTCGCGCTCGAGCTGGCCGCGGACGGTCGGATCCCCTCGGGCGCGAACCTCGAGGGCCTGATCGATGTCTCGCTCTCGGTCGGTCGGCGTGCGGCAGCGAGTGGTGTGCTGGACTGGATGATGATCCTCGGGATCCCCGTCCCGCCGGGCAAGGCCGCCGACGTCCTCGGTCGCCACCTCAAGGCCGGGGAGCTGGACACGGCCTGGATGCTGTTCGAGGAGCTGACCGCACGCGGGGTGCCGCCGGACCGCAAGATCGCGCGCGATCTGGTCGAGCGTCTCGTGCGTGCGGGTCGTCTGGACGAGGGTGCGGCACTGCTGGAACGGCTGCGCAAGGCCGGGACCCTGACCCACGGCCGCCACTACGGCCCCCTGCTGCGGGCGCTCGTGAGCGCGAAGCGGGCGGAGGAGGCCTTCGCGCTGCTCGAGCATCTGCTCGCCGAGGGCGTGACGCCGACGAGTGCCGACGCGTCCCGGCTGCTCGGGGTGCTGCTGCGGGACAAGGCTTTCGCGCGCGCCGACGCGCTCGTCGCCCAGTTGTCGGCGGCGGGGGTCAGCGTCGACGAGCCGACCTACCGGGAGCTGCTGTGGGGCTACGCCCGGCAGCGCAAGCACGAGCAGGCGCGCGACGTCTACGACCGAATGGTCGCGGCCGGGATCACGCCCGACGACCGCCATGAGGCAGCGCTGCGCTGGGCATCGGGCGAGACGCGTACCCGCCTGCCCGAGGAGGGCACGGACGCCCGTCCGGAACCGGCGCCGGGGGCCGGTCCGGAGCCGGCCACGGGGGCTGGTCCGGACCCGGCCACGGACGCCGGGGCGGGTGCGGTACCCGAGCAGGCGCCGGGCACGGAGGCGGAAGCGGATCCAGATCAGGCCGCGGACGCCGGGGCTGAGGCCCCGCCGGCGGGGGAACCTGCTGCCACGGGGTCAGCTACCGAGCCGCCGGCGGGGGAACCTGCTGCCACGGGGTCAGCTACCGAGCCGCCGGCCACCGAGCCGCCGGCCGATGAGCCGGTGGCGCCGCCAGCGCTCACCCCGCCGCCGCAGCAGCCTGAGCTCGGCTCGGCGCAGCGTGCGGAGCTCGCCTCGGCGCAGCGTGCGGAGCTCGCCTCGCCTGGAGGGCCTGACGTGCCGGAAGCGAACGCTGCCCCGGCGGGTGTTCAGCCGACCGCCGAGTCGCCTGCCATACCGGAGCCGGTGGCAGACACCGCGCCGACTCCGACGGATACGGACGAGGCGACCGATCCGGCGATGACGCACGACCAGACGGTGGTCTCTTCGTCGGAGGCGGCGGAGGTGGACGACCCCGGGGCCAGGGTCCCCGAGGCGGCCGACACCGACGGCGAGCGCCACAGCGGCGGCGACGGCGAGGAGCCACCGGCCGGCTGACGCTTCCGCGCCTATCGCCAGGGGTGGCGCGTTCCCTGCGCCTCTGCGCAGGAGATCGGCGTTGGTCGGTGGTGTTGGGCCGGTCGGGGGTGGGGTGGCGCGCTTCCTGCGCCTCTGCGCAGGAGATCGGCGTTGGTCGGTGGTGTTGGGCCGGTCGGGG
>JBKHDS010000293.1:0-3430 GCA_046541215.1 Nitriliruptoraceae bacterium | reverse complement strand
GACCATCCGGTCATCGATGCTGAGCGTGGGCTCCATGGAGCTCGACGGGATGTAGAACACCTGGACCACGAAGGTGCGCAGCAGGAACGCGAGCACCAGGGCGACGACGAGCAGCGCCGGCAGCTCGCGCCAGAACGACCCCGAGGTCCGCGCCGGCTCGTGGCGGCGGGGCCGGCCCTCCTCCGACGCCGGAACCTCGGCTCCACCGGCGGGAACGAAGGGGAACAGCAGGTCCGGCCCCGTGCCGCCGGTGGCCTCCGCCTCGCTCGGGGGCGGCTCCTCGGCGCCCGAGGCGCCGCGGTCCTCACCCGACGCTGCCTCGGCAGGGTCGGCATCGGGGTCCTCGGAAGGCTCCCCGAACAGCGGTTCGTCACGTTCGGCCATCACGCCACCGTAGCGGCGGCGCCGCGACCCTTCGGTGGCGTCGGACCCCGGCCGATCCGATCGGTCGCGGCGGGCAGGCCCGCACGGAGCTCAGGACGCGTCGCGCTTCTCCTTGATCCGAGCGGACTTGCCGACCCGGTCGCGGAGGTAGTAGAGCTTGGCACGGCGGACCTTGCCCCGACGCACGACGTCGATCGACTCGATGACGGGGCTGTGGACCGGGAAGGTCCGCTCGACCCCGACACCGAAGCTGACCTTGCGCACGGTGAAGGACTCGCGCAGCCCGCCGCCGCGCCGGGCGATGACGACCCCCTCGAAGACCTGGATGCGCGAGCGCGTGCCCTCCACGACCCGCACGTTGACCTTGACGGTGTCGCCGGGACGGAAGTCGGGGATGTCGTCGCGCAGACGCGACTGCTCGACGAGGTCGACCTTGTTCATCGTGCTGCCTTCATGGGCTCGGTGGGGTGCGCCAGCGCGTGGCAGGGTGTCGGCGGCAGGCTGCGGTCGCGGTCCGCGTCGCAGGCAGCCCCGAGGAACGGCGGCCAGACGGCGTGGGGTCGCGATCGCAGCTCAGGCCGGCACGCGGGGCGCGCACAGGGTGGGCAGGATACGGGGCCGACGGCCGGGGGGTCAACCGGGGTCGGGCGCCGCGAGCAGATCCGGCCGCCGTGCGGCCGTCAACGCCCGGGCCCGCTCGGCCCTCCACCGGTCGACCGCGGCGTGGTCACCCGAGGTCAGCACCTCCGGCACCCCGCGCCCCCGGACCACGGTCGGGCGGGTGTACTGGGGGTACTCCAGCAGCCCGGAGGTGAAGGACTCCTCCCGGGGCGAGCGCTGGTTGCCGAGCACGCCGGGCACGAGCCGAGTGACCGCCTCGATGACCGCCGCGGCGGCGAGCTCCCCGCCGAAGAGCACGTAGTCCCCGATCGAGATCTCGTCGGTCGCGACGAGCTCGTGCACCCGCTCGTCGATGCCCTCGTAGCGACCACACAGCAGCACGAGCCGGTCCTCGCGCGCGAGCTGTGCAGCCAGGGGCTGGGTGAGCGGACGGCCGCGTGGGGTCAGCAGCACGGTGCGCGGGCGGTCACCACCCGCCACGTAGCGGTCCTTCGGCTCGACGCCGCTGACGGTCCGGCCGCGGGTCACCTCGACGTCGAGGTCGTTCCACACCGCCTCGCAGGCGTCGATCCAGACGTCGGCGCGCATGACCATCCCGGCGCCGCCACCGTAGGGCGCGTCATCGACGCTGCGGTGCCGGTCGGTAGCCCAGGCGCGCAGGTCGTGGAGCCGGACGTCGAGGAGGCCCTCCGCGATCGCCCGACCGAGCAAGGAGGTGGTCAACGGGCCCTCGAACCACTCCGGGAAGATGGTCAGCACGTCCAGCCGCGGCCCGCTCACCGCTCCCGCCCATCCCCGCGGTGGTGTGCACGGCCCGGCTCGAGCTCGGGGGGCGCCCCCGCCGGGGACGCACCACCGGTGGGCAGGTCGGGTACGACCTCCGGGTCCCCGTCGATCAGACCCTCGGGCGGGTCGACCACCAGCAGCAGCGTGCCGTCCTCGGCCTCGACCGCCTCGACGAGCTCGTCGGCGCAGGGCAGCAGCCAGGTGGCACCGGCGTGGTCCACCTCGAGCAGGTCGTACCCGGCGGCCTCGGGCAGCTCGATCAGTGCCGTGACCACACCCAGGGGACGCCCGTCAACGTGGTGGACCTCGCACCCGATGAGCTCATGGGCGTAGAAGGTCTCGCTGTCGGAGACGTCGACCGGCGGGGCGAGCACCTCGTGGCCGCGCAGCCGCTCGGCCGCATCGCGGCCGACGACGCCGTCGAAGGCGAGCAGGAACCGGCCCTGATGCGGCCGGGCGGCGGTGATCGTGCGCGCCACGCCCGCCAGCACCACCTCGGTGCCCGCGTCGAAGCGCCCGGGGACGTCCGAGAGCGGGTGCACGACGACCTCACCGCGGATGCCGTGAGCCTTGACGACACGGCCGATGACGACGAGCTCGTCGCGGCCGGTGGATCCCACGGGGCGCTCCGGGAGGGTCAGTCGACGATCTCGACGGTGACGTTCTCGTCGTCGAGCGCCCCGGCAGCCTTGACCAGCGTGCGGATGGCCTTGGCGGTCCGACCGCGCTTGCCGATCACCTTGCCGAGGTCGTCGGGGTGGACGTGGAGCTCGAGCACGGTCTCGCGCTCGTCCTCGTCCACCTCGATCCGGACCTCGTCGGGGTGGTCGACCAGCTCACGTGCGACGAAGGCGAGGACGTCCTCGGACCTCACGCGTCACCTCCGCCCTCGGCCGCCTCCGCGGCCTTGGCGCGCGCCTTCCTCGACAACCGCTCCTTGGGCTGCTCGGACCGGTCCCGCTTGGGGGCGTCGCCGGGCTTGAACTCCTCCCACACGCCGGTGATGCGCAGGAGCTGCTTGACCGGATCGGTGGGCTGGGCGCCGTTGCGCAGCCAGTGCAGCGCCCGGTCGTTGTCCAGCTCGATGCGTGAGGGGTTCTCGAGCGGGTGGTACTGCCCGAGCACCTCGATGAACCGGCCGTCACGCGGGGAGCGCGCGTCGGCGGCGACGATGCGGTAGTGGGGGCGCTTCACGGTGCCCTCACGGCGGAGGCGGAGCTTGACGGCCATGGATGGACCTCGGGGGTGGTCAGGGCGCGCCGTTCGAGCGCGTCCCCGCAGGTGGCGACGACCGGTACCCGGCACGGGCGGGGGCCGCGAGGTTCGGCGGCGAGCCGGTGGGGCGGGGGTCGTCGGTGGACGTGGTCGCGCGGCAGGGGGGAGCCCCGAGCCGTGCTGCGAGTAAGGCTACCGCACCACCCGCACCGCCCGCACCGCCCGCACCGCCCGGACCGCCCGGATCGCCGATCCGTGGCGCCCGCACCGCCCACACCGCCCGGATCACCGACCCGCGACGCCCGCACCGCTCGGATCACCGACCGCGCGCACGATCCCTGACGCAGTGGGCAGGTTCTTCGCACCCGCGCGCCGACGACGGGCGCCAAGGCACCTCGGACGCACGATCCCTGACGCAGTGGGC
>JBKHDS010000292.1:0-3471 GCA_046541215.1 Nitriliruptoraceae bacterium | reverse complement strand
CCCGATCCGCTCGACCAGGGCCTGGTAGGTCAGGCCGTAGCGGTCGGCGAGCGCGACGGCGTGGGCGAGCCCGTCGGGCTCTCGGCGCTCGATCCGGAAGGTGCGCTGGGTCGGGTCCTCCGGGCGCACCCCGGCGACCATCGACACGGTGGCTGCACCCACCTCGGTGAGCTCGTCGACGAAGGTCACGAACACCGCCCGAAGCCCCCGCCGCTCGAGCTCCTGCAGCACCGCGGCGCCGAGCTCCCGGGCGTCGTGCAGGGTGGTCGAGCTGAAGGTCTCGTTCAGCACCAGCACGCTGTCGGCGGTGGCGACCTCGAGCACGTCACGCACCCGCAGCAGCTCATCCTCGAGCTTGCCGTGGAGGCTCGTGACCTGCTCCTGCCGGTCGAAGTGGGTGAGCACGCGATCGTGCAGCCCGATCCGGGCCGCGCGGGCGGGGACCGGCAGCCCCAGGCTCGCGAGGTGGTGGATCTGCCCGAAGGCGCGCGCGAAGGTGGTCTTGCCGCCCTGGTTCGCCCCCGTGACCACGAGCAGGCGCTCGGGTGGGGTCAGCGACCAGTCGTTGGGGATGACCGGCTCCCCGTCGGCGACGAGCTTGCGAGCCACCGCCAGGTCGTAGGCGCCCTCGGCGCCGCACGCCTCGGCCGAGCCGACCAGCTCCGGGTAGCTGAGCGGCAGCCCCGCCCGGCGCAACCGGGCGAGGTGCGCGTGGTAGGCGAGGTAGAAGGGTGCGTCGCGGGCGAGGTCGGCGACGAGCGGATCGAGCAACGGCTCGTGGTCGGCGGCGAAGGCCGCGAGCGCCGCGAAGGCCCTCGGGTGCCGCTCCGCCACCAAGGTCAGGACCCGGGCGGCGACCTGGTCCACCCCGGCATCCGGCGGGGGCGGCCCCGGCTCGGCGAGCGGCTCGGTGCGGTAGCGCTCGAAGGTGGTGGCGACCGCGGCGGTCAGGTCCGGCTCACCCCGGTCGGCATCCACCGTGACCCGGCCACCCTGGATGCGGACGGTGAAGACCACCTCGTCGAGCGTGGCCTGCACCCGGGCCGCGTCCGCCGCGAGCCGGGCGAACCGCCCGCCGGCGACGAGCGCCTCGACCGCGTCCCGGCACGCGCGCAGCCCCTCAGCGTGCATCTCGACCCCGCGCAGCCCCGCGGCCAGGTCCGTGACGGCCGTGACGTAGCGGTGGGCGGCGGCGAGCAGGCGCGCCTGCGAGACCAGCGCCGAGGGCACCTTGGCGAGCGCCTCCAGTCGGCGCTCGATCGCGGCGATCCGGCCGACGAAGCGGTCGAGCACCGCCGCCACCTCGGGACGCTCGAGGTCGCGGCTGATGGCCTGCCGGTAGCGCACCACCTCGGCGTCCGTGCAGGCGGTCGCGTACCGCTCGGCGAGCCAGGGCACGCCGTCGGCCATGGCCGCGAAGAGCCGGTCGAGCTGCAGGTCGCGTGCCGCGCCCGCCGACAGGGTCGGGCCGGGGGGTCTGGCGGGGGTCGAGTGCGCGGGTGTCGAGGTCGCGAACGCGGATGGGGCAGGCTCGGCGGTCGCCGGCGGTGCCAGCAGGCTCACGAAGGGCGTGGCAGGCATCGCGGCTCCCGCGCCCCCCTCGCCCATCGGGCTCCCTTCCGGCTGGCCTCACGGAGCACGCTACCGCCCGCTGGCGACCCGCCCCTTGCCGGCCGACTTCGCCCCGTACAGCCCCACGTCCGCCCGCCGGAGCAGCTCGCCCACCGACCGCTCGGTCCCGTCGGCGACCGCGATGCCGATGCTGACCCCGACGCGGTGGGCCAGACCCTGCACCTCGATCGGCTCCTCGAGCACGGTCAGCAGGCGGTGGGCGACCTGGTTGAGGTCACGTTCGGCGGTGGCCTCCAGGCACACCACGACGAACTCGTCCCCACCGAGCCGGCCGATCACGTCGCCTTCGCGCAGCACCCCGGCGAACCGGGCCCCGACGTGCTGGAGGACGTGGTCACCGGCTTCGTGCCCCGCCTGATCGTTGACCGCCTTGAACCCGTCGAGGTCGCACAGCAGCACCCCGAAACGCCGACCGTGCGTCGCCAGGACCGCGAGCGAGGCCTCGAGCTCCTGCTCCAACGCCCGCCGGTTCAGCAGGCCGGTGAGCGCATCCCGGTGGGCGGCCTCGACCCAGCGCAGCTCGTCCTGCTTGCGTTCGGTGACGTCGCTCAGGGTCACGATGAGCACCGGGTCTTCGAGGTCGCTGCTGACGTCCACGGTCGCCTCGAGCCAGCGGCGTGTCCCGTCGGCGTGCCACAGGGGGACGTCGTGCCGACGTGGGAACGGCGCGTCACCGAGCAGCAGTCCCGGCAGCGTCGTCGTGTCGTCGCTCGGCAGGTCCAGCACGGACCGGCCGACCAGCTGGTGGGGCTCGAACCCGACGATGCGTGGCGCTGCCGGGCTGGCGTACCGGATCGTCAGATCGAGGTCAGGATCGACCACGAGCAGCAGGTCGGCGGTGTGGGCGACGAGCGCCTGGAGCCGCTGGTCGGAGGCGAGGGCGTGCTGGCGCGCCTCGTCGCGACCACGCCCGAAAAGTCGCAGCCGGACGAGCAGCGCGGGGACGGACAGCATCCAGGCCGCGACCAGGCTGACCACACCGACCGCCGTGCCACGCACCTCGGCGATCACCAGCACCACGGGGGGCGTGAGCAGCGCCAGTCCCACCGCCACGGAGCGGCCGAGGGTGAAGGTGTCGTGCGTCACGAGGACGCGCTGGTCCAGCGCCTTGATCGACGGGTGCAGCGCGGCCGATCCGACGGCGATGTTCGCCAACGCCCCCAGGCCCGCCCGGATCCCGCCGTAGTGGGTCGCGGTGTCAGCGGCCTCGCTCATCGCCCCGAGCAGGAACGCGGTCAGCGCGGCGCACAACGCCACGGCGAGCAGCAACGCCGAGGTGCGGCTACCGCGGGGGAGCGCGTGCGCGGTGCCGAGCAGCAGGCCGAGCACGCCGGCGAACAGCAGGACCTGCAGACCGCTGGCGACCTCGGTCCCGCTGCCTGCCCACCCCGGCGCGCCGGCGGGGACCACCAGGACCTGCCACGCGAGCGTCCAGACGGCGACGGCGAGGAGCAGCCCGTCCAGCGCGGTACCGGGATCGCGGCCCCGGACACGGCGCACGACCAGACCCATCGCGGCGACGAGGAGGGCTCCACCGCCGGCGGTCAGCCACGCGTCGATCGGCACGTTGCCGGCCACCTCACCGTCGCGGGAGGCGAGCAGGACCGCGACGTCCCCGGTGGCGCTCATGCTCATGCCGGTGAAGGCGAGCCGCCACGGCCACCGGTGCCGGGGGTGGTTGATGAGGACGCCGACCACGATCGCCACGAGCCCGACGAGGACGAGCACGAACCGGCCGCGCAGGCCATCGAGGGGGTCGAGGAAGGGCAGCACGGCTGCCGCAGCGCCGCCGAGAGCGAGGAACAGCAACGACGGGAGCGACCCGACGTCCGCCCGCGC
>JBKHDS010000291.1:0-3474 GCA_046541215.1 Nitriliruptoraceae bacterium | reverse complement strand
CCCCCACGATGGCCTGGACCTCGCTGATCGCCTGCGCGACGGTCCGGTCCCCGTCCAGCACGAAGGGCTGGTTCATGAGGACCCACTCCTCGTAGACCTTGCGCACCTTGCCCTCGACGATCCGGTCGACGAGGTGCTCCGGCTTGCCCTGGTCGAGGGCCTCCTTGCGGGCGAACTCCCGCTCCTTGTCGAGCAGCGCGGGGTCGAGCTGGTCCTCGGTGACCACCAGGGGCTTGGCGGCGGCGATGTGCATCGCGAGGTCCTTGGCGAGCTTCTGCACCGCCTCGGCCTTGGCGACGAAGTCGGTCTCGCAGGACAGCTGCAGCAGGACCCCGACCTTGGCGGGCATGCCGGGCGTGGGCGCGTGCAGGTAGGTGTGCACGAGCCCCTCGCTGGCGGTGCGCTCAGCGGCGCGGGCATCCATCTTCGCCCCGGTGCGCTCGCGGACGAGCTCGGCGGCCTTCTCGAGGTCGCCGTCGGCGTCGACGAGCGCCTTCTTGCAGGCCATCATGGGGGCGTTGGTCAGCTCACGGAGCTGCTTGACGTCGGCGGCGGTGATCGCCACGGGTGACCTCCTGGGTCCGCTGCCCGACGGGGGGCAGCTCAGCGGGGTGGGTGGTGCCCCGGTGTCGGCACCGGGGCGCAGGGTGGGAGGGGACGAACCGCGGCCGTGCCTGCGGGCCCGGGCACGGCCGCGGGCCGTCGTCAGGCCTCGTCGTCCTCCGCCGGGGCAGGCTCGGTGACCGGTGAGGGGTCCGCCGCGTGGCCGGCGGGCGGCGGGGTCATGGCCGGTGGGGTGTCCTCCCCGGCGGCGCGGGTGGCCTGCTCCGCGGCCTGCTGCCGCTCGAGCTCGATCTCCCACTCGGCCTTCGGTTCCGCAGCCGCAAGGCCGCTGCCCGCGGACTCGGTCGCCTTCAGCGCCTGCTCACGCAGCGCCTCGTCCGGCGAGCGCGAGGCCCGCAGCAGCAACCCGTCGGCGCAGGCGTCCGCGATGATGCGGGTCAGCAGGGCCGAGCTGCGGATCGCGTCGTCGTTGCCGGGGATCGGGTACTGGATGACGTCCGGGTCGCAGTTCGTGTCGAGGATGCCGATGACCGGGATGTTGAGGCGGTTGGCCTCCTTGACCGCGATCTCCTCGATGACGGTGTCCACGACCCAGATCGCGTCCGGCAGCTTCTGCATCTCACGGATGCCGCCGAGGTTGGTCTGCAGCTTCTCACGCTCCCGCTCGAGCTGCAGGACCTCCTTCTTGGGCAGCAGCTCGAAGGTGCCGGAGGCCTCCATCGCCTCGAGCTCCTTCAGGCGACCGATGCGACCCTTGATGGTCTGGAAGTTGGTGAGCATGCCGCCCATCCACCGCTCGGTGACGTAGGGCATGCCGACCCGGGTGGCCTGGTACTCGATGGTCTCGCGCGCCTGCTTCTTCGTCCCGACGAACAGGACCGTGCCGCCCTTGGCGACGAGGTCACGGGTGAAGGCGTACGAGCGCTCGAGGTGGTGGACGGTCTGGCGCAGGTCGATGACGTAGATGCCGCCACGCTCGCCGTAGATGAACCGACGCATCTTGGGGTTCCAGCGCCGGGTCTGGTGGCCGAAGTGGACGCCGGCCTCGAGCAGCTGGCGCATGCTGGTGACTGCCACGGTGGTGCTCCTTGGGGTTCGGTTGGGCCTCCGCCCGTCTTCCACCGGGGCCGGCGCGTGGCAACGGCACGCGACCGGGCACGGCCCACCTCGCTGGCGAGGCACCGGGGCCGCCCGTCGACGGACGTGTGGGATGGGTGCGGTCAGGACATCGGAACCCGGTGGGACCGGGGTCCGTCCAGCGGTCGCGCGAGGACCGCCGCGCGCACGACCGAGCCGGCCGGTGGCCGGTTCCAGGGCAGGGTAGCCCACCCGGGCGGCGGCCACCGCTCGGCCCTCAGCCCGGGGCCGGCGTGGGGGTCCGCACCCGGCTGAAGGGCCCGGTGACCGTGGACCAGATCGCGAAGAGCTGGGCGGCGCCCGAGAGGCTCTCGGTCACCTCGCCACCGACGACGCGGGCGAGGTGGCCGGGGCTGTCGACCAGCTCCTCGCCGGCGAGGAAGCGCCAGGTGACCTCGTGCACCGCCTCGGTGCGCAGCATGCTGCTGTGGCCTCCGGGGACGACCCGGTGGTCCACGATCCGCTCGCCGTCGAGCTCGGCGGTGCCCCCGACCCCCGGGGCGAGCATGAGGTCGGCGGGCTGCCGGGCACGCCGCGGGCTGACCACCAGGTCACGCGATCCGCCGAGGTTGAGCACGCGGGTCCCGGTCGCCAGCGGCCCGGCGGTGCCATCGCGCAACGCCTGCTCCCACCGCTGCGCGAGCTCGCGCAGCTCCGGCGAGTGCACGGCGAGCTGCTCGACGGCCGGGGCGTGCAGGGAGAGGCTCTCCCCGGTCTCCCCCGCGTAGTCGCGCAGGTTCTCGATGAGGCCCCCGAGCATCATCTCACCGGCGAGGGCGTCCGCGGCGCTGGCCAGATCGGAGCCGCGCAGGGGCGAGCCGAGCGTGACGATGTGCCCGATCGGTGGCAGCGTAGGGTCGTAGGGGTCGTGGTGGAACAGCAGGTACTCGAGCAGGACGAGGCCCCCCATCGAGTGCCCCACGAGGTCCACGGCTCGCCCGGGCTCGCGGATCGCCTGAGCCCGCAGTTGCGCAGCCAGGTGGGCCGCGGCCGGTCCCGCCCCGTCCCACGTCGCCTGTGGCCCGTAGGGCAGCTGGTCCCGATGGGGATCATCGGCCGCACCCTGCCCATCACGGCGGCCGGCGTAGGACAGCTGGGTCACGCTCTGTTCCGGGTAGCCGAGGTAGTCCGGTTCCAGGACGGTGCTGCCGCTGCTCGAGCCCAAGCCGGCGACGAGGATGAGGTGGTTCGGGTTCGGCGGGGTCGCGAAGCCGGGCCGCGTCGCCCGCGGGCTGTCGGCGACGAGCACGCCGCCGAGACGGCCGCCGTCCCAGGGCTCGTAGGGCCGCACCGCGTGGGCGCTGCCCTCCCAGTCACCTGCGCCTACCAGTGACGGTCGGCGCAGATCCTCGTCCAGCAGCGAGAGCGGGTCGAGGTAGGTGCCGTGCGCGTCCCGGGCGCTGAAGTGCAGGCCCCGGTCGGCGCCCGCTGCGCCGTGGCCCCCGTCCGCCAGGACCGCGAGCACCGCGCCGCGCTCCACCTGCTGACCCACACGGACCTGCACCTGCGCGAGCGGTCCGTAGGCGGTCAGGTGCCCGTCCGGGTGGGCGAGGCTCACCCAGCGGCGGCCCGCCACCGGCCCGGCGAACGCCACCCGACCGGCGGCCGCAGCCCGGACCGCGCCACCAGGGGCGAGCTCGAGGTCCACACCCCGGTGGCCCGGACCGAAGGCGGTGCGAGGCGGCTCGAAGCCGCGCAGGGCCCGTCCGGCGGCGGGCAGCTGGTACGGGACGGCCATCCCGAGGTCGGGGGCCCATCCCGGGACGGACGGAT
>JBKHDS010000290.1:0-3484 GCA_046541215.1 Nitriliruptoraceae bacterium | reverse complement strand
GTGCGGGTGGGCGAGGCCCCCGAGCTGAGGGTCTGGCGGCCGCACCGGGTGCGTCGGTAGACTCCGCGGCGCACCCGAGGTGTCCGCCCAGGGGTGGCCGGCACCGACCCCGCACCCGAGGAGCACGCCGTGAGCGCAGACACGACCGTCGACACCGGATCCGTCATCACCCTGACCGAGACGGCCGCGGAGAAGGTCCGCAGCTTCCTCGCCGACCAGCCCGACCTCGACGACATCGCGCTGCGGGTCGCGGTCCAGGCCGGAGGCTGCGCCGGTTTCCGCTACGCCCTGTTCTTCGACGACCGGCAGCTCGAGGGTGATCTCGAGGAGACCCAGCACGGCATCACGATCCGGGTGGACAAGATGTCGACCCCCTACCTCGGTGGGTCGGTCATCGACTGGAAGGAGTCCCTCGAGGCCTCCGGGTTCGCCATCGAGAACCCCAACTCCTCCGGCTCCTGCGCCTGCGGGGACAGCGCGACCTTCTGAGTCGCGCCGAGCCACCACCACGACCACGACGCACCCTGCGGGGTGCGTCGTCGCGTCGAGGGGCGTCGTAGGGGCCGCACCATGGACGACACCACCGGTTGGGATGAGATCCTGCGCAGGAGTTGGTCGGAGCGGGTCCGTGACCTGGTCGTCGCCCGCATCGAGGACGCGACCATCGCTCGGCGCGGGTGGCTCGTGCGGGTGCTGACCCAGCCGGAGTCGGTGCGCCCGGCCCTCACCGAGACCGTGCACGCCGTGGTGCTCGCCGCCATCCGCGACGAGACCGGTGCGGATCTCGACGAGCTCGGCAGCCAAGCCGCCTGGGAGTGCTACGAGGAGGTCTGGGATCAACTCGCCGCCAGATGGGCCGACGGCGGCGCGCTGCCGGCCGTCCCGCTCGGGCGCGAGGTGGTGGTGGTCCGGGCGCTGCAACGGCTGCCGATCGAGGCCGCCGTCGCCGCCGGGGCCGACGTGACCGACGCCGGGCTGGAGCCGTTGTGGATCCGGGGCCGCCTGCGTCTGGACGTCGAGGGTCTGCGGGCCTACGTCGCCCTGGACGGGGGCCGGCTACCGGCCGCGGTGGCCGCGGACATCGAGGTGCTCCTCGGCGCGACCGAAGGTGGCTGATCGGTGGCAGCGTCAGTGCGCCCGCACGACCCGGAACGACCACTGGTCCCCGTCCTCCGCGACCGAACGCAGCCGATGACGGTGCAGCCGGCACCAGACCGGGACGTCCACCCGTGCGCTCGGATCCGTCGCGAGCAGCATCACGCTGTGCCCGACCGGGACCTCCGCGAGGGCGTCGGCGAGGTGGGTGACCGGCAGCGGGCAGCGCAGGCCGGTCGCGTCGATGACCACCTCGGCCGGCTCGCTCACGGCTCGCCCCCGCCGCGCGTGCGCCGGCCGAAGGTCTCCACCTCGTCGCGGTTCGCGTCGAGGTGGCCGGTGTCGACGACCAGGCCCGGGACGCGTCGCGGGCGGCTCGGCTCGCGTTCGAGGTCGTAGCTGATCTCCGCGCCAGCGAGCTCGGGGGCGTCGTGCAGGCAGGCGACGGTGCGCCCGATGGCCCGGTTGGTGTCGGGTGCCTGCACGTGCACGGTGACGCGCACATGCAGCCGCGGATCCTCCACCGGCCACCAGCCCATGAGGTGCTCGGTCGGCCCGACGGCGGTGAGCAGCCGATCGACGACCTCGGCAGGGACGGTGACGTGCTCGGGCAGGCGCACCGTGACCACGATCGCGTGGACGCGCTGCTCGGTGGCAGTGCTGCGGCTCGGGGCTCGGCGCCCAGCGTCGGCGACGGCGTCGGCGAAGGAGCGGTCGGTGATCGGGCCGACGTCGATCGCGACGAGCAGGGTCGCGTCCGGCGCGGCCCAGGCGAGGTGGGTCGTGGCGGCACGCAGACCGGAGACGGTCGGGGCGACCGGTGCGACGATGAGGTCGGTGGGCCCGGCGAAGGAGGCGACCGCCTGGTGGGTGCGGCGCCGGTCGTGGTGCACGCGGTCGCCGAGCGAGGTCACCACCTCCGGCAGCGGGGCCTGCCTGGCACCGGTCCGCAGGATGGTGGCCGGCCGGGACGTCGCGGACCGCAGGCGGGTCGCCAGGGCCACGGCGAGCTCCAGGCCACCGGACCCCCCGGGCAGCAGATGGTCGCCGCTGATCGGGAGCAGGATGCGTTGCGCGGGCAGGGCACCGAGGCGGACCACCGCCAGCGGGACGGAGGAACGGCCGAGCACGTGGTCGATGAGGCGTCCGAACACGTCGTTGGTCGAGCTCGCACCGCGCCAGCCCATCAGGACCAGGCTGGTGTCATCGGCCTGGACCGCCTCCAGCACGGCGTCGCCGAGGTGGGGGTTCAAGGCCACCTGCCCGCGGGCACGCACCTCCAGTCGGGTGGCCAGGGCCTCCGCCGCGGCCATCCCCTGCCAGGCATCGGCGATGGCGCCGGCGTCCGCGTCACCCGCAAGGACCGTCAGGGGCACGATCTCCCCGTCCGGATCGACCAGCTCCGCGGCGAGCTCCAGGAGCGGCCGGATCGAGGCGGGGTTGGCGACGGGGACGAGGACACGACGTCCGAGCGTCGCGGTCCGGGAGCGGTTCGCACCCACCGTGTCCTCCTCGCCTGGCGAGGATGCTACGTGACGTGGTCGGACCGGCGCGCCGGTCGGGGGCCTGCCGTTCGCTGCCTGCCCGCGGTGTGCGGGGCCCGAAGCGGTGGCGGGCAGCGGCTACCGTGTCCGGCCAACGCCCCTGGGACGGAAGGTCGAGCTGTGCGGGTGCTGGTCGTGTCGCAGGATCCGAAGGAGCGCGCCCGTGCGACGAGCGCGCTGGCGCTGACCCCGGACATCGAGGTCGAGGTGGTCGAGGGCGCCGAGCCGGCCCGTGCCCGGCTCCTCGAGGATGGGCCCGGTTTCGACGTGCTCGTCATGGACGGTGACCTCGATCCGCGCGGCGGGTACGCGGTCCTGTACGACCTGCGGGCGCGTGCGGAGCTCGGCGCCTTCGAGGCCGTGCCGTCGCTGGTCCTGGCCTCCCGTGAGCAGGACCGCTGGCTCGCTGCCTGGTCCGGCGCCAACGAGATGCTGCTCAAGCCCGTCGATCCCTTCGAGCTCGCCCAGCGGGTCAGGGCGCTCGCGGGCGCGCCGTTGGCGCCCTACGGGGACGCCGGCTCGTCCGCGCAGCAGGTGGCCGCGGCCCTGCGGCCACCGCACTGAGCCGGCGCGGCCCGATGACGACCCCTGGCCCCGCGCTGTCCTGGCCGTCGTTGCTGCACACCCTGCTGGCGGCGGAGGACCTCGGTGAGGACGTCGCCGCCGAGGTGATGCGCGTGCTGATGCGCGGCGACGCCGAGCCCTCGCAGGTCGCGGGGCTGCTGGTCGCGCTGCGTGGTAAGGGGGAGTCGCCGGCGGAGATCGCCGGGTTCGTCCGTGCCATGTTGGAGGCCGCGGTGCCGCTGCCGCTCACCCCGGCCCGAGCTGGCGAGCTGCTCGACATC
>JBKHDS010000289.1:0-3490 GCA_046541215.1 Nitriliruptoraceae bacterium | reverse complement strand
TCTGAACGGTCGAAGCCTCGAACCGAGTCGGCGGACGGCCTCGGTGCGGCTGCGGACCGCGGCGAGGTTGCGACGCGCCAGCGCGACCGCCCCGGGATCGAGGTCGGTGGCCAGCACCTCGATGCCGTCCACCTCGGCGACCAGGGCGCAGGCGATGGCGCCGCTGCCGGTGCACGGTTCGGCCGCGAGCACGCCGCGCCCGAGCGCGCGGGCGTGGTCGATCGCGAACCCGGCGACCACCTCGGTCTCCGGCCGGGGGACGAACACCCCGGCCTCGAGCTCGAGCTCCACGGTCCGGAAGGGCCACCGGCCGAGCAACAGCTGCAGCGGCTCGCCTGCCAGCCGGCGGCGGACGAGCTCCTCGAGCCTGCCGGGTGCCGGGGCGCCGGACACGTGCTCGACGAGCCAGCGAGCCTCCGCGCGCGCGGTCGGGATGCCGGCCGCAGCCAGGCGCGCCGCGACCCCGCCGCGGAGGTCCTCCTGTTCCGCCGGCTCAGCCACCGGCTCAGCCCGCCTCGTGGCGGGGGTCGTCGTCCAGGCTGGCCAGCCGGGCGGCGCGCTCGGCGCTGCGGAGCGCATCGACGAGCACCTGCAGGCCACCGCTGAGGACCCCGTCGACGTCGTGCACGCTCAGCCCGATGCGGTGGTCGGTGATCCTCGACTGCGGGATGTTGTAGGTACGGATCTTCTCGGAGCGGTCCCCGGTCCCGATCTGGCCCTTGCGGGCATCGGCACGCTGCTGGGCGGCACGTTCCTGCTCGGCCTTCAGCAGCCGTGAGCGCAGGATGGTGAGCGCCTTGTCGCGGTTCTGGTGCTGGGACTTCTCGTCCTGACAGGAGACCACCAGCCCCGTCGGCAGGTGGGTGATGCGCACGGCCGAGTCGGTGGTGTTCACGCTCTGGCCGCCGGGACCGGAGGAGCGGTAGACGTCGATGCGCAGCTCGTTCGGATCGAGGTGGACGTCCACCTCCTCGGCGACCGGTAGCACCGCCACCGAGGCGGTGGAGGTGTGGATGCGACCCTGCGACTCGGTGGCCGGCACCCGCTGGACGCGGTGCACGCCGGACTCGTGCTTGAGGTGCGCGTACGCACCGCGCCCGACGATCTCCACGATCGCCTCCTTGATCCCGCCGATGCCCTGGGGGCTGCGGTCCAGGGTGCGGGTCCGCCAGCCCTGCCGGGCGGCGTAGCGCAGGTACATCTCCTCGAGCTCACCCGCGAACAGCCCGGCCTCATCGCCCCCGGCTGCGGCGCGGATCTCCAGGATCACGTCGCGATCGTCGTTGGGGTCGGTGGGCACGAGCGCGAGCTTGAGATCCTCGTCGAGTTGGTCGAGCTCGGCGGCCAGGGCCGCCACCTCAGCGCCCATGGTCTCGGCTTCGGGACCACCGGCGGCCTCCTCGGCCATCTCGCGCGCGACCTCGAGGTCGTCGCGGACCTGCCGCCAGCGGCGGTACAGCCCGACCACCTCGGCGAGCTCGGCGTGCTGCTTGGCGAGCGCGGTGTAGCGCTCGCCATCCCCAGCCGTCTCCGGGTCGGCGAGCTGGGCCTCGAGGTCGCGGTAGCGGTCCTCGAGCTGGGCGAGCGTGTCGTGCACCTCAGCGGTCCTCGTCGGACGCCGTGGCCTCCTCAGGCGCGACCACGACCTCGCTGCTTCGCTCCTCGGCGTCGACGACCGCCGGACGCGTGCCCTCCGGCGTCGCGGTGGTGACGTCGGCGGCGGCGAGGGTCACGGGCAGCGTGTCGTGGGCGAGCAGGATCGGGCTGGTCAGGCTCGAGGGGACGCGACCTTCGCGGTGCTCGGCCGGGACCACCGCTTCGAAGGAGCGGATCGCCACCTCGATCTGGTCGCGGGTGGGCTGCTTCGTGGTGATCAGCTGCAGCCACAGACCCGGCTTCATGATCGCGCGGACCAGCGGGTTGTCGCCCTTGGCGGCCCCGAGCCGGAGGCCCTCGTACGCCGCGCCCGCGACCACCGGCAGCAGGACGATCCGCAGGATCACGTGGTAGAGCACCGCGCCCCACCAGGCGATGCCCTCCGGCGGCGGCACGAGCAGACCGCCCGCGGTGTAGATCACCACGGCGAGCAGCATCACGAGGATGAGGAAGTTCGTCCCGCAGCGCACGTGCAGGGTCGAGTAGCGGTCGACGCGCTCGGGTTCGAGCACCTCCCCGTGCTCCCAGGCCGCGATCGTCTTGTGCTCGGCGCCGTGGTACTGGAACACGCGCCGGATGTCGCCGAGCAGCGAGATCGACCACAGGTAGGCGAGGAAGACCACGATGCGGACGGCGGACTCGACGAGGTGGAACCAGAGCCCGTCGCCCATCACGTTGCCGATGAGGGCGTCCAGGCCCTTGGTGGCGACCGAGGGGAGGAAGATGAACACGCCGATGAACAGCAGCAGCGCGAGCAGCATGGACAGGCCCATCGCCGTGCTCGACAGCTCCTCCTCGTCCTCCTCCTCGAACGCCTGATCGGCGGAGATCCCCAGCGCCTTCATCCCGATGCTGAGGGAGTCCACGAGCGCGTAGCACCCGCGCACCATCGGCCACTTCAGCCACGGCTTGCGACGCGGCAGCGTCGAGGTGGGGTGGCACTCCAGCCAGATGTCACCGTCCGGCCGGCGCACCGCGACCGCCCAGCGGTCGGCGCCGCGCATCATGACGCCCTCGAGGACGGCTTGACCGCCGTAGTAGTGCGGAGCCATCTCGGCGACGTCACCGGAGAAATCCGGGGTGTGGGACAGGGGTTCGGGCGGATTCGGCACTTCGCACTCTCCGGCTCGGGGACCAACCCCACATGGAATCCCACATGATCGTCGTGGGTCTGCGCGGGAGCCCCACCAGCGCGGTGGCGGCGGGGTGCTCCGTAGACCGCCGGAGGGTACTGCCTGGCCCCATGGCGGATCGGTCGAGCGCGTCCCAGTCCAGGGCGTCGACCTTGCGTCCGCGCTCGACGACCTCGGACGGCCACAGGTGCCCGTAGACGCTTGAGACCATGTCGAGGCTGGCCCCCACTCAGCAGGTAGCCGCTGCGGGCGTAGGCATCGAGTCGCTCGAGGACGGGCCTCAGGCGGGAGATGACCGGGATGTCCCGGGGTACGCGTGCGCTGGCCTTTCCGTAGCTACGGGGCTCGTCCGCATCGCGTGGCCAGACCTGAACGAGCTCGAGGTGGTCCCCCGATGAACGCTCGGCGTCGGCTCGAAGTGTCACACGCGCGCTGCCCACGCCGACTGCCAGATTCGGCCGCTGTGGACAACCACCAGGCGTGTGAGACGACACGTCGTTTGAGGATGGCGGCGACACCCTGCGTGAGGACAGGCTGGGCGTGATCGAAGGGTTCTCGCTGCCTGGCGCCCTTCCTGCACGACTCCCCGGACGAGCACCCCACGTGGCCGGAGCCGCTGCGATCCGAGTGGGCCTCCCTTCGCCTTTGTGACGTGCTGGACGCGCCCGCGCCGTTCGACGAGGGCCCTTCGGACCGGCAGC
>JBKHDS010000288.1:0-3496 GCA_046541215.1 Nitriliruptoraceae bacterium | reverse complement strand
CCCCAGCAGACCGACGATCGCGGCCGACAGCCCGCCCGAGGGGGTGAGGACGAAGACGACGACGAGCACGGTCAGCGTCAGGTACCCGAGCATCGCCCGGACGCTGGAGCGACCGACGAACAGCGCCGCCGCCAGCACCAGACCCGGGATCCCGATGAGCAACCAGGTCTGCAGCAGATCCACGGTGCGCCGCCCTCCCGCGATGGTCCTCCCAAGGCTAGCGGAGCACCGGCGGCGGACCGCAGCCGGCCGAGGTCAACGCCCAGCGGTGTGCTCGGGGTCACGGCTGGCGAACACCGCGGCCCGCGCGACCTTGCGGGCCAGGGCCTCCGGGTAGCCCCGCCGTGCGACGAAGGCGACGACCCGGCGGTAGGCCGCCTCGGCGTCCACGCCGGTCAGGCGCTCGGCTCGCTGAGCCGCCACGGCGAAGGCTGCGGCCTCCTGGTCCTCCCCCTCCACCGCCGCGAGCACGCGGTCCAGGGTTGCACGCTCGAACCCGCGTGCCGCCAGGTCGCGGCGGATGCGGGCTGGCGCGTGACCGTCCCGGCGACGCTCCTCGACCAGCGCTTGGGCCATGGCGTCGTCGTCGACCAGCCGCTCCCGCCGGGCGCGCTCCAGGGCCAGGCGGCGCACCTCCTCGGGGACGCCACGTTCGGCGAGCTTGGTGTCGAGCCGCCCTTCGGCCTGCGGGACCGCGGCCGTGGAGCGGCGGATGAAGGCGACCGCGCGGGAGACGTCGTCCTCCAGGCCCGGTCGGGTGCTCGGGGCCGCGTGCCGCTCGGCTGCGGCGAGCTCCTTGTCGCGCGCCGCCTGGTCGGCCAGCCGTGCGGCCTCCCGCGAGCCGACCGCCGGCCCGGCCGGGTGCGGCTCGTCCGCGCGAGCCTCGTCCGCGCGAGCCTCGTCCGCGCGCGGCTCGTCCGGCGGGGGCGGCGCTCCGGGACGGGTCACCGGCTCGCGCGGCACCCCCCGCTCGGCGAGCCACGCCTCCGCGTCACGGAAGGGGCCGGGCTGATCGGGCACGCTCACTCCTCCCCGAGCGCCGCATCAGCCACCGAGGCGAGTGGGTCCACGCCGAGCTTGTCCTTGACCTTCTTCTCGATCTCGAGGGCGATGTCGGCGTTCTCGCGCAGGAACAGCCGCGCCTTCTCCTTGCCCTGCCCGAGCTGCTCACCGTCGTAGGTGTACCAAGCCCCGGCCTTGCGGATGATCCCCTCCTCGACACCGACGTCGATCAGCGATCCCTCCTTGGAGATGCCTTCGCCGTAGATGATGTCGAACTCGGCCTGCCGGAAGGGCGGCGCGACCTTGTTCTTGACCACCTTGACCCGCACCCGGTTGCCGACGGCGTCGGTGCCGTCCTTGAGGGTCTCGATGCGTCGCACGTCCAGCCGGACCGAGGCGTAGAACTTCAGCGCACGGCCGCCCGGGGTGGTCTCCGGCGAGCCGAACATCACCCCGATCTTCTCGCGCAGCTGGTTGATGAAGACCGCGGTGGTGTTGGACCGCTTCAGCGAGCCGGACAGCTTGCGCAGGGCCTGGGACATCAGCCGCGCCTGCAGGCCGACGTGGCTGTCACCCATCTCCCCCTCGATCTCCGCCCGCGGCGTCAGGGCCGCGACGGAGTCGACGACGATGACGTCCACCGCCGCCGAGCGCACGAGCATGTCGGCGATCTCCAGCGCCTGCTCGCCGGTGTCCGGCTGGGAGACGAGCAGCTCGTTGATGTCGACACCCAGCGCCCGGGCGTAGGTCGGATCGAGCGCGTGCTCGGCGTCGATGAACGCGGCGATCCCGCCGGCCCGCTGCGCCTCAGCGATCACGTGCAGCGCGACGGTGGTCTTCCCGGAGCTCTCCGGCCCGTAGATCTCGATGACGCGGCCGCGCGGGAGGCCGCCGACGCCGAGCGCGAGGTCGAGCGAGAGCGCACCGGTGGGGATGGCGGGTACCTGCTGGTCGACGGTGTCGCCCAGCTTCATCAGCGAGCCCTTGCCGAACTGCTTCTCGATGTTGGCGAGGGCCAGGTCGAGGGCCTTGTCCTTGTCCACGAGCATCTCCAGAGCGATCGGGTGCGGGGAGCGGGCGACGGGCCGGCGGCGAGCGGTGCCCCCGACGGGCGGGCTGGGTGCACCCTACGGGGCGGGGGTGACAGGTCACGGACGAGGTGCCGGCAGCCTGTGGATGAAGGTGGTGCGGTGTCGGTCTCGCGGCGGGTTGGGCGGTGAGGATCGGCGCTGCCGGGCACCCCGAGGGTAGACGAACGGATGTTCGACGTCGAGCACCTGCGCGCGCCCCGAGCGGTCCCCGGCTGTTCATCCTGCGGCCACCCGCAGGCAACCGGCCGGTCGGCCCCGCCGCGTAGCGTCCCGCTCACCGGGCGCTGGTCCTCTCCCTGTCCCGCCCCGGTCAACCACCCACCGGCCGCGGCGCTCCACCACGTCGCTGGCCACGGTCGGCGTTCCCCGCGTCGGCCCCGAGCCCCCGGGATCCACCACCCGGGGGCTCGTCTCGTTGGCGACCGGTAGCGTGGTGGCGTCGTGACCAGCCACGGCGGGAGGCCAGGCACATGGCGGACGCACGAGCCGAGCCGAGCGGCGGCGCTCCGACGCCGGCCGGTCGCGCCCGGCGCGATCCGAACGCGCCCCGCCGGTTCGTGTTCCTCGACACCGAGACCACGGGCCTGGACTTCGCCCGGCACCAGCTCACCGAGGTGGCGTGGATCGTGCGGTTCGAGGATGGCCGCGAGGAGGAGCACTGCGTCGTCCCCGAGCACACCCTGGACGGCGCCGACCCGACCGCGCTGGAGCTGACCCGTTACCACGAGCAGATCGCCCCCCGGCCCCGGGTGCCGGCCGAGGAGTGGCTCGTCCGCTTCCTCGAGCACGCCCAGGACGCGGTCCTCGTCGGCGCCGTCCCGGACTTCGACGCCCGGCACCTCGAGCAGGCCGCGGCGCGCATCCGGCGCACCCCGACCTGGGACCACCACCTGCTGGACGTCGAGACCTTCGCGCTCCCGCTCATCGGCGACGGACCGCAGGCGCCGCGCAGCCTCGCACGGACCTGCCGCGCCCTCGGCATCCCCCACGATCAGGACCAGGCCCACGGGGCGCTCTACGACGCCCGCCAGGCCATGCGGGTCTTCGACCGGGTGCACGAGCTGCTGGCTGAGCTGCGGGCGACCGGCGCGCCGCTCCCGACCGCGGTCACCGGCAACGACGCGCTCGACGACGTCGGCGCCACGAGCGAGGACCGCCCCGACCCGACCCCTCCTCAGCCCCCGGGCCAGGCCACCTCGGCACGGACCTCGTAGGCGGCGGCGGTCCCGGGCCGAGCCGTGGCCCACACCCCGATCGTGGCCGGCTGCCACCGCGCGGCGGGGACGCGGACGGCATCCACGTCGGCGCGGGTCACGGGCCGACCGCGACGCGAGCGCGCAAGGGTGATGTGGGCCTGGAAGCCGGTGGTGGGCAGCGCGAACCCGGCCTGGGCCAGATCGGCC
>JBKHDS010000287.1:0-3508 GCA_046541215.1 Nitriliruptoraceae bacterium | reverse complement strand
GGAGACCTGGGCAGCACCGACCGACTGGCGCTACCCGCACCAGGGCTGAACGAGCCTCGGGCACCCCGGGGCGCGGCCGAGGGCGCACCCGGGGTCCCGGCACGGCCCCTCAGGCGCTGCGCACCACCGACCCCGCCTCCCGGCGCGGTGCGTCGGCGACCTCGGTCCGCTGCCCGGCCCGCTCCGCGACCACCTCGGCGTAGACCCGCAACAGCCGCTCGACGGTGTGGTCCCAGGAGGCCGCCCGGGCGGCCTCGATCCCGGCCCGGGCCGCGGCGGCCGCGTGGACGGGCTCGGTCAGGTAGCGGCGCACCGCGGCGGCGTGCGCCGCCGGGTCGTGCCCGGGGACGAGCGTGCCCCCGGCCCGCACCACCGCCTGCAGCCCGGGCACGTCGGCGGCGACGACGGGCAGCCCGGTGGCCTGGGCCTCGAGCGCCACCAGCCCGAAGGTCTCGCTGCGGGAGGGGGCGAGCAGCACCCGGGCCGCGCGGTAGCGGTCGACGAGCACCGACTGGTCCACCGCGCCCTCGAAGCTGACCGCGGCACCGACCCCGAGCTCGTCCGCGAGCCGGGCGAGCTCGGCCGGCCCCATACGTCCCTCGCCGGTGCCCGACACGCCCCCGACGATCCGCAGGCGGATCCCGGGCAGCTCCGCGCGCACCGCGGCGAGGGTCCGGATCGCGACGTCCGGACCCTTCAGCGGTTGCAGACGCCCGACGAACAGCAGCTCGGGGGCGTCACGCTCCTGCGCGCGTCCCGGCGAGAAGCGGGCCAGGTCCACCCCGGCCGGGACCACGGTCATGCGGGCCCCGGACACGCCGGTGGTGCGGTGCAGCCAGCGCGCCTCGCCACAGGTGAGCACGAGCAACCGGTCGGCCGCCCGGGCCACGCGCTGCTCCGCGGTGACCCGCAGCGGGGACTCCGGCGTGTCCCCAGGCGCCAGCGTGGCGTTCTTCAGCGCCGCCAGGGTGTGGAAGGTCTGCACGAGCGGGACGCCCCAGCGCGGCGCGATGCGGCGACCGACCCAGCCCGAGAGCCAGTAGTGCGCGTGGATCAGGTCGTGGGTGCCAGCGCGTGGATGATGCTGCAGCGCCAGCAGGAAGGCGCACAGGTGGTTGGCCACCTCGTGCTTGGCGACCGGGGCGGCAGGGCCCGCGTCGAGGTGGTGCACCGCGACCCCCCGCGCCGGCCGGACCGTGGCGGGCTGGTCGGGGCGCGTGCGGCGCGTGAACACGTCCACCTCGACGCCGCGGGCCGCCAGACGCGCCGCCACCTCGCGCACGTAGACGTTGAGCCCGCCGCCGTCGCCGGCACCGGGCTGGTCCAGCGGCGAGGTGTGCACGCTGAGCACCGCGACGCGCCGCACGGACGGCGCGGCGCGCGTCACCTCCCTCGCCGCGGTCACGAGCGACGCACGACCAGGCGGGTCAGCTCCCGGTCGGTGGCGCCGTAGCGGTACTTGTACGCCTCGTCCCCGCGCAGCAGATCGAACACGCGGTACCCCTGGTCCGCGGCGGCGCCGATGAGCAGGTTGATGTGCACGACCCCCGGTGCCAGGGCCGCGAGCGTGGGATCGAAGGCGGAGTTGTACAGCCCCCAGGTCCCCCGGTGGACCAGGGACACGGTGCTGGAGGCGAGCAGCCCCCCGACGTGCAGCTCGTGCAGCCGGAAGGTCCCGTCGGGGACGAACCGCTCGGCCAGGACCCGGAACCAGGTGTGCATGTCGGCACGCTGGAAGAACCCGGCCTTGTCGGGGAAGCTCAGCGCGGCCTGGTCGAGGAAGGCGTCGAGGCGACCGGCGACCTCCTCCCCGGGGACCTCGATGAGCTCGAGCTCACCGGCGTCGCGCGCGAGCTTGCGCGTCTTGCGGTTCAGCTCCTGGCGCAGACGACCGGGCAGGGAGGCGAGGAAGGCGTCGTGGTCGCCGGGCAGGGACACCCGGGGACAGACGTCCTCGCGACCGTCCTCGATCACCTCGAGGTCGTGCGCGGCGATGGCGCGACGGAAGGCCTCCGGCCAGCCGCTGTCATCGGCCAGCCCACCGGCGACGAACTCGTCCCAGTCGACGTCGGTGGCGAGGTTGCCGACGTAGGCCGTGGCGACGTCGAAGCGATCCTCGGGCCGGCTGACCGGGCCGAGGTAGTCGGTGACCTCGGTGCCTCCCTGGAAGCGACGGATCTCCTCGGGACCGGCCGGGCCACCCTGGACGTCGTTGGCGTCGGGGATCACGCCGATGAGGCGGCCGTCACGGTGGATGGTGTGCACCCGCACCGCCGTGCTGCCGCCGAAGACCTCAGCCCAGGCGGCGAGGTAGCGGGGCGTGTGGAAGAGGGTCGCCGCCGGGTCCTCGTCGACCAGCAGCTGCCACGCCGCGCGGTCGCTGCCCTCGGGCAGCTCGTCGTGGGTGCGCACCTCGATCACGGTCGGTCCTCATCGCCTGCGGTGCCGTCGCGCTCCTGCGGCACCCGGTGGTCGGTGCTCCGGGCCGGACGGCCCGTCCCTCCCGTCAGCGCGGCCAGCCTGGAACGTCCGTGGCCGACGCCGCCTTGGGATGGTACCGCTCGCAACCATCCGAGCCTTGGCCGACGGAACGGTCGTGCTCAGCGGTCGTCGGTCTCCGCGGCGGGGGAGGCGGCGCGGATCGCGGCGTCGTCCACCTCACCCGCGCTCAGGGCGTCGAGCAGCTGGCGCCGGCGGCTCGGGCGGGGCTCCTTCAGCTCCGAGAGGCGCCGGAAGGAGCGGTACATCTCCAGCAGCGCCTGCCGCTGCGGGCCGGTCAGGTGCGGATCGGCCGCGACCGCAGCCTCCACGTCGACCACCAGCTCCCGCTCCTCGAGGATCCCGGCCTTGACGTAGAGGGTCTCGGAGGAGATCTCCAGCGCCTTGGCGATGGCCTGCAGGATCTCCGCGGAGGGCTTGCGCAGCCCACGCTCGATCTGGGACAGGTAGGGGTTGCTGACGCCCGCGATCTTGGCGAGCTTGCGCAGCGACAGCGCCGCCGCCTCGCGCTGGTGCCGGATGTAGGCGCCGAGCTCGTCCAGGGGGGAGGCATCGTCGTGGCCCTCGGCAGCGGCGGGCGCGACCGGCCCCGGGGGGTCCCGGGGGTCGTCACCGGCTGCTCCAGCGGACCGTGTCTGCGCCACCGTCACCCCTCCAGGCGAGCGCGTCGGGGTCGGTGACCCTAGCCCGTGCCGGGGACGTCACCCCTATGCGGCCAGCGAGCTCGGTCGCGAGGGAGCGCACCGGCTCGGTGACCCGGACCTCGCCGACCGGCCGACCACCCCCGAGCGGCGGCGGGGGAGACCAGGTGCCCGCCGGCACGACACCCGCCTGCTCCAGCACGCCTGCCACGGCCGCCGCGACCCCACGCGGCGCTCCGTCGGCGGCCTTGACGACCAGACCGAGCGGGGTGCCGTCCGCCGCGACGAACCCGACCCCGTACACCCCCTCGGCGCCGACCTTGGCGACGGTGCCTGCCGCGAGCAGCGCCGACTCGAGGCGTCCGCTC
>JBKHDS010000286.1:0-3541 GCA_046541215.1 Nitriliruptoraceae bacterium | reverse complement strand
CGTCAGCGCCGGGGTGGCCGTCACCGCGAGCCACAACCCGAACGGGTGGGCCGGTTTCAAGCTCTCCGACGCGCCCTCGACCAGCTTCGGTCCGGCCGAGATCGCCGAGCTGCGCGAGCGCGCGCAACGCGGCCGGTTCACGCGTGGCACCGGGACCTACACCGAGCACAGCGTCACCCAGGCCTACGTGGACCGGCTCGCGGCGACCACGCCCGCCGAGCGCCCGCTCCGGATCGTGATCGACGGGGGCAACAGCATCGCCGGGCCCGTCGCCACCGCAGCGTTCGAGGCGGCCGGACACGAGGTGCTGCCGTGCAACCTCGAGCTGGACTGGAGCTTCCCCAACCACGAGCCGGACCCGGAGCTGCTGGAGGCTCGGACCCAGCTCGCCGCCGCCGTGCGGTCGCACGGGGCCGATCTCGGCGTAGCGCTGGACGGCGACGGGGACCGCCTCGGCGTGACCGACGAGCAGGGCAGGACCGTGTACGCGGACCGCCTCGTGGCGCTGCTCGCCCGTGACGTGCTCGCTCGGTACCCGGGCGCCAGCATCGTCTACGACGTGAAGTGCTCGCGTCTGGTCGAGGACGTCGTCGTCGCGGCCGGTGGCGTCCCGGTGATGGGGCCGACCGGGCACTCGCACATCAAGCGGCGGATGCGTGAGCTGGGCGCGCCCTTCGCCGGGGAGCGCAGCGGGCACCTGTTCGACGCCGCGGACCACCTCGGTTTCGACGACGCCGTGCACGCCGGGCTGCGCATCGCCCACGTGCTCGCGACGGCGGGCACCTCGATGTCCGACCTGGTCGCCGGCCTGCCGCAGTACCGCTCCAGCCCGACGATGCAGGCGGCCTGCCCGGATGAGGTGAAGGACCGGGTCGTGGCCGAGCTCGCCGAGGCCATCCTCGCGCGCAGCGAGCCCACCCGCGTCGTCCGCGTCGACGGGCTGCGGGCCGAGTTCGACGACGGGTGGCTGCTCGTGCGTGCCTCGACGAACCTGCCCGGGCTCGTACTGCTGTGCGAGGGGCGGGACGAGCCGGCCCTACAGCGGCTGTACGCGCTGCTGCGTGAGGTACTGGACGAGCGTGACGAGGTGGACCGGGTGTGGCAGAACGACCTGCGCACGGCCGCCGGCGCAGGTGGCGCGGACTAGCATCGCGAGGAGACCACCAGGAGTCCCCATGGCGCTCGACGCGCGGCTGCTCGCGATCCTCGTCTGCCCCTCCTGCCGTGCTCCCGTCGAGGAGAAGGAGCGGCGGCAGCTGGTGATCTGCACCGGGTGTGGGCTGCGGTACCCGGTCCGGGACGGCATCCCCGTCATGCTCATCGAGGAGGCTGCGCCGCCACGCTGAGCGCGTTGGCCGGTGCGACGCTCCGGTGTTCCTGGCAGACTCAGGTCCGCCAGGCCGTCCACAGGCCGTGGCACGGGGGTTGTCCGCCGCGGTGCGCCGCAACAGGATCGCGGCATGCTCGCCGCCCGGCACCTGCTCGACCTGCTGGCCCCGCCGCGCTGCCTGGCCTGCCGGGCGCGGGGACGGAGCCCGTGGTGTGCCGCGTGCGCGACCGAGGTGCGTCCGGCACCACGGGGCTGTGCACGCTGTGGCGCGCCGCGTGGCACAGCGCACCGCTGCTGGGTCGCAGAGGCACCGATCACCTCGACCGAGCTCGCCTACGACTACCGCGGGACGCTCGCCCGGGGCCTGGCGACCGCGAAGCTCACCGGAGCCCACGCGGCCTGGCCGGCACTCGTCGCACCGCTGAGCGAAAGGCTCATCGAGCGGCCGCCCGGTGTGGACGTCGTCACCTGGGTCACGACCCCGGCCGATCGGGTCCGCGCCCGGGGGGTCGATCATGCCGAGCGGATCGCGCGGCTCGTAGCCGCGGCCCTGGACCTCCCGGCCGTTGCCCTGCTGGATGCCCGGGCAGGCCCGGACGGGTGCGACCGTTACCGGGCCCGCACCACGCTGCCCGGGACCGAGGTGCTGCTGGTCGACGACATCCTGACCACCGGCGCGACGGCCTGGCGGGTGGCGACGGCCCTGCGTGCGGCGGGATCGGGCCGCGTCGGGCTGGCGGTCCTGGCCCGAGCGGGCAGCCACGCGCTCGGGCCAGGGGCCGTAGGTGGTCGCGCGTTCGGCGGGTGACCGGCGCGTGCAGGGTGACCGGCGCGGCTGACAGGCCCGTGCTGCGCTGACCCCGGGCGGTGCGCTCCGGGTGGAGCGCCGTGCAGCAGGACCACGGATCCTCGCATCACCGCGGCCTCGCGATCTACCGTGCGGTGACAGGCCGGGACCTCGGGTCCCGCTGGATCCGTCGGACCCGGTCCGCGCCGCGGCGAGAGGCCGCCGCGGTGGACGCGGCGCAGCCCAGGCGCCCGCGGGACAGGAGGACCGATGCGGATCACCGTGCAGGGAACCAACCTCGACGTCACGCCCCGGATCCGGGACGAGGCGATCGCGAAGCTCTCCCGTGTGAGCCGGCTGTTCGACCGGTTCATCGACATGGAGGTGGTGTTCTCGGAGGAGACCAACCCCCGGATCGAGGAGCGCGTGCGGTGCGAAGCGACGCTGCACGCCAAGGGTCGGTACCTGCACGCGAGCGCGACCGGGCCCGACCCGATCACCGCGATCGATCGTGCCGAGGACAAGCTCGCACGGCAGGTCCGCAAGCTGAAGACGAAGCGGGTGAGCAAGCCGCGCCTGGACGCTGCGCAGGAGGTGCCGGCGCTCGCGAAGCGGGAGGTCGAGGAGTTGGCGGGCTGAGCCGTGCGGTCCGGTTGCCCCCTCGATCGCGACCGCACCCGCCGGGGGTCGTGGACCACCGGGCGGGTGCGGTCGGCGTGGGAGCCGTACCATCCCCGATGACCTGCCCTCCCGCCGCCGTCTGCCCGCGGCCGCGGGTAGGGCGTTCCAGCAGCGTGAGGGACCACCACCGTGCCAGCCGTGCTCGACAAGATCCTCCGTGCCGGGGAGGGCCGCAAGGCCAGAGCCCTGCACCGCATCGTCGAGGAGGTCAACCTCCTCGCCGAGGACATGCAGGCGTTGTCCGACGAGGAGCTGCGCGGTCGCACGGAGCACTTCAGAGCACGCCTCGCCGACGGTGCGAGCCTGGACGAGCTGCAGGTCGAGGCCTTCGCGGTCGCGCGCGAGGCCGCCTGGCGGGTGCTCCGGGAGCGGCCGTACGACGTGCAGGTCTTCGGTGGCGCCGCGCTGCACGACGGCAACATCGCGGAGATGAAGACCGGTGAGGGCAAGACGCTGACCTCCACCATGCCGGTCTACCTCAACGCGCTCACCGGGCGCGGTGTCCACATCGTCACGGTGAACGAGTACCTCGCCAAGCGCGACGCCGCCTGGATGGGGCGCGTGCACGAGTTCCTCGGGCTGACCGTCGGGGTCGTCTACTCCGGGCAGACGAAGGCACAGAAGCGCGCGGCCTACGCCTGCGACATCACCTACGGGACCAACAACGAGTTCGGGTTCGACTACCTGCGCGACAACATGGCCCTGGAGAAGGCGAAGCAGGTCCAGCGCGACCACCACTTCGC
>JBKHDS010000285.1:0-3555 GCA_046541215.1 Nitriliruptoraceae bacterium | reverse complement strand
ACCACCCCGGGGGCGTCGCCGGCGTCGTCGGGGACGAGCAGGTCCAGCGGGACACCGTCCCGTTCGGTGGTCGTGACGGTCAGGCCGTCGTCGACGGCGAGGATCCGCCACCACGCGACGACGATGGCCGCCAGGCAGAGCAGGGCGAGGGCACGGCGAGCGGTCCCGAGCCGGGTCGGGCGATCCAGGTCGAGCGGCTCGAGCACGCCCATCACCCCTCGCGGCTCGGCGGCGGACGGCCCGAGGCTAGGCGACCGACGCGGTGGGCTCGCGAGCCGGGCGATCACCCATCTCGGGGCGCTCCCGCCGGCTGGCTGACCTGCTGGCCGGGCGCGGTGGCGAGCGCGTAGCAGGCGATCGCGCCCGCGGCCGCGACGTTGAGCGAGTCCACGTCGGTCGTGATCGGGATCCGGACCCGGTGGGTCGCCGCGTGAAGCGCCGCCTGGCTCAGGCCGGGCCCCTCCGCACCGAGCAGGAGCGCCACCGGCCCCGGCCCGACCGGCAGGGCGGCCAGCTCCAGCGCCCCGGACGCCGGGGTGAGGGCGACGGTGGTGATCCCCCGGGCGGCGAGGGAGGTGAGCAGGTCGGTCACGGGGCCGGTCCGCGCCATCGGCACGTGCAGCACGTGCCCCATGGACACGCGCACCGATCGCCGGTAGAGCGGGTCGGCGCACCCCGGGGTCAGCAGCACCCCGTCGATGCCGAAGGCTCGGGCGGTGCGGAACAGGGCCCCGAGGTTCTCGTGATCGTTCAGCCCCTCGAGGACGAGCAGGCGCCGTGCTCCCGCCAGGACCTGCCCCAGGGTGAGCGGCGGCAGACGCCCGCCGCAGGCCAGCACCCCCTGGTGCAGACGGAACCGGACGACACGCTCCAGCAGGCGCTGGGAGACGACGTAGACCGGGGCGTCGACCGCGGCGACCACGTCCCCGATCGTCTCGAGGCGGTCGGCGGCGACCAGCACGGAGCGCACCGGGTACGGCGAGGACACGAGCGCCCGCACCGGCTCAGGCCCCTCCGCGATCAGGACCCCCTGCTGGTGCTCGTAGCGCTTGCGCAGCGCGGCATCGGTCAGGGCGGCGTAGTCGGCGAGCCGGGGGTCGTCCGGGTCGCTGACCGGGTGCAGCGCGGCGGGTCGGTCCACCTCACCCGCCGAGGCGGCGCCGGCGCTCATCGGCCTCCGCGCGCGCCAGGGCCGCGGCCTCCTCAGGGGTCGGGGCCGTGCCGCCGAGGTGCGCGGGCAGCCACCAGCTGTCCTGCGGGCCGGACGGGTGCTGCGGGTAGCGCCGCTGGGCGGTGTCGACGAGCGCGCCGATCGCCGCCATGAGCCGCTCATGCACCGCGATCGGGTCCTCGTCGGGCTCGTAGGCGACCCGGGGCCCGAGGTCGATGCTGATCGCGGTGCGGCGTGCCGGCGTGAAGCTGCGCCCCTTGGTGAAGATCCGCTGGGTGCCCCAGATCGCGCCGGGGATCAGCGGCACGCGGTTCTCCACCGCCATGCGGGCGGCCCCGGGACGGCCGGCGAGCGGGACGAACGAGCGCGAGATGGTGCCCTCCGGGAACATGCCGACCACGTCACCGGCGCGCAGCGCCTCGGCCACCTGAGCGAGCGTCGCCGCGGTGTCCCCGCCGCGCTCGACGCGGATGTGACGCATCCCGCGCATGAGCGGTCCGGTGACCGGGTGGTCGAACACCTCGGCCTTGGCGACGAAGCGGACCCGGCGGCCCTGCTGGCGAGCCGCGTAGCCCGCGAAGACGAAGTCGAGGTAGCCGATGTGGTTGGTGGCCAGGACCGCAGGGCCACGGCGGGGAAGATGCTCGGCGCCCGTCACCCGGATGTTCCACCGGAAGGTCGAGAACATCGTGACGCTCGCGCCAACGGCCGTCGCGTACACCGGGTTGACCGCCACCGCACCCTCCTCGTCCCGGGCGCACCCTAGCGGCCGGCGGACGACCGCCCCGGCGGGCAGGGACCGATGACCCGGTGGCGCGGCGCTGCGGTGCTCTATCGTGTGCCCGGCTCGGTCGGGCCCTCCCCCGGCGGCGGTGGTGCCGGCGGCCAGGCCGCCAGCGCACCCGAGACGGACGAGGATGCCGCGATGCCCTGGACCGCTGACGACCTCCCGGAGCTGAGTGGGCGCACGGTGCTCGTGACGGGCGCGACCTCGGGGCTCGGCGAGGCGTCGACGGTGGCGCTCGCGGTCCGCGGCGCGCACGTGATCCTGGCGACGCGCTCGGCGGAGCGCACCGCGGCGCTGATGGACCGGATCCGGACCCGCCGACCGCACGCCAGCCTCGAGCACCTCCCCCTCGACCTCGCCGATCTGGCGAGCGTCGCCGACGCCGCTGCGATGCTCGGCGAGCGCCACGAGCGTCTGGACGTCGTGCTGGCCAACGCGGGGGTGATGGCGACCCCGCTGCGGCGGACCAGCGACGGGTTCGAGCTCCAGATCGGCGTCAACCACCTCGGGCACTTCGCCCTGGTCGGTCGGCTGCTGCCCCTGCTCGCGGCCGCACCGGACCCGCGCGTCGTGGTGGTCTCCTCCACCGCGCACCGTGCCGCCCGGCTGCAGGTCAGCGACCTGAACTGGGAGCAGCGCCGCTACCAACGCTGGATCGCCTACGCCGACTCCAAGCTCGCGAACCTGCTGCACGTGCTCGAGCTGCAACGCCGTGCCGAGGCCGCTGGCACCCCCCTGACCGCCGTCGCGGCCCATCCCGGGTACGCCGCGACGAACCTCCAGACCGCCGGGCCGGCCATGCAGGGCGGGGTCCGCGGTGCGGTCCTCGGCGCCGGCAGTCGCCTCGCCAACCTGGTGTTCGCCCAGTCGGCGGCGCAGGGCGCGCTCCCCCAGCTGTACGCGGCGACCGCGCCGGCGCTGCCCGGTGCGTCCTTCTGGGGACCGGACGGGCCTGGCGAGGCTCGGGGCTACCCGGCACCCGCCTCCCGCTCGGGCCGGGCGCGCGACGCGGGCCTGGCTGCGGCGCTGTGGCAGGTCTCCGAGGAGCTGACCGGCGTGACCTACGACCTCGGGAGCTGAACCGTGACCCCCGGTGACCTCACCCTGCTGCGGCGCGCGATCGAGCTAGCTCAGGAAGCCAAGGAGGCCGGACAAGCCCCCTTCGGTGCCGTGCTGCTCTCCGGTGGCGGCCAGGTCCTGGCCGAGGAGCACAACACGACGCGTGCGGACCGCGATCCCACCGCGCACGCGGAGCTGAAGCTCGCACGGTGGGCCGCGCAGGTCCTCGATCCCGACGAGCGGCGCCGTAGCAGCGTGTACGCCTCCGGTGAACCCTGCCCGATGTGCGCTGTCGCCCACGCGGAGGCCGGACTCGGGCGGCTGGTGTTCGCCTTCTCTCACCGCCAGCTGGCCCAGGCGACCGGGCTGCCCGGCTGGAAGCTCGGGATCCGCGAGCTCTACGACCGTCGTGGGCTGGACCTGCCGGTGGAGGGCCCAGCGACGGAGCTGACCGCCGAGGCCACCTCGCTGCACGTCGACGAGTGAGCCCCCGCCGCCGGGGTGGCGAGCGGCGACGGCGGTGGTGTCAGGCCAGGAC
>JBKHDS010000284.1:0-3558 GCA_046541215.1 Nitriliruptoraceae bacterium | reverse complement strand
AGAGCGCTGCCTTCACACGGCAGAGGTCGGCGGTTCGATACCGTCCGTGCCCACCCCCACGACGGGCCCCGCTGCGGCGGGGCCCGCGCTGTGTCGCCACCTCGGCGTCCAGCCGGTGGCACCTGAGGAGCCGACCGTGAGCCAGACCATCACCGTCCATCACGCGGACCAGCACGTCGAGCTCGAGGCTGGCGCGACGGCGCTGCAGGCGCTCAAGGCCCTCGACGCCGTCCGCGGGGCGATCGTCGCCGCGGAGGTCACCGACACCGAGGGTGCGACCCGCCAGTGGGACCTGGACCGCCCGGTGCCCGACGGGGCTGCGGTGCGGGGCATCAACGCCGACAGCGAGGAGGGCCGGGCGATCCTGCGCCACTCCACCGCGCACCTGATGGCCCAGGCCGTGACCGAGCTGTTCCCCGGGGCGAAGTGGGCCATCGGGCCACCGATCGAGGACGGTTTCTACTACGACTTCGAGGTCGAGCGCCCCTTCACGCCGGAGGACCTCGAGCGCATCGAGGACCGGATGCGCGAGCTCGCCCGTGAGCGGCAGCGCTACGTGCGCGAGGAGATCTCGCGCGCCGATGCGCGGGCGGAGTTCGCCGACCAGCCGTACAAGCTGCAGATCATCGACCTCGTCGACGACGGCACCATCTTGAGCGCCGTGGACACCGGCCCGGAGGAGCCGCGCGACGGTGGCGAGCCGACCTTCACCGTCTACCGCAACGTCCGTGACCTCGAGGACGGGTCGACCGAGGTGGCCTGGTCGGACCTGTGCCGTGGACCGCACGTGCCCTCCACCGAGCGCATCCCGGCCTTCGCACTCCTGCGCTCCGCCGGTGCCTACTGGCGCGGGCGCGAGGACCAGCCGATGCTCCAGCGCATCTACGGCACCGCGTGGGAGTCGAAGAAGGCCCTCAAGGCCCACCTCGAGATGCTCGAGGAGGCCCGCAAGCGCGACCACCGCAAGCTCGGTCGCGAGCTCGAGCTCACCCACCACCCCGATGAACTCGGCCCGGGGCTGTCGATCTTCCTGCCCAACGGTGCGCTGGTGCGCAAGCAGATGGAGGACTGGATCCGCGACGAGACCCTGCGGCGCGGCTACCAGCCCGTCTACACCCCCCACATCGCCAAGGAGGACCTCTGGCGCATCTCCGGCCACCTCGAGAACTACGCGGAGCTGATGTACCCCGCGATGGAGGTGGAGAACGCGGCCTACCGGCTGAAGCCGATGAACTGCCCCTTCCACATCCTGGCCTACACCTCCCGGACCCGCTCCTACCGGGAGCTGCCCCTGCGTCTCGCCGAGCTCGGCACGGTCTACCGCTACGAGCGCTCCGGTGTGGTCAACGGGATGCTGCGGGCGCGCGGCTTCACCCAGGACGACTCGCACATCTTCTGTCGTCCCGATCAGGTCGTGGAGGAGGTGGCCGGGTGCGTGGAGTTCGCCCGCGACCTGTACCGGGCCTTCGGGCTCGGGGAGCCCTCCCGGGTCGCGATCTCCACCCGTCCGGAGAAGTCGATCACCGGGCATGATGAGCAGTGGGAGGAGGCCGAGCGGGCGCTCGTCGAGGCCGTCGAGCGGACCGGGCTCGCCTACGAGATCGACGAGGGGGAGGGCGCGTTCTACGGCCCGAAGATCGACATCCACGCCCGCGACGCGATCGGCCGGGAGTGGCAGCTGACCACCGTCCAGGTCGACTTCAACCTGCCGGAGCGCTTCGACGTGACCTACGTCGGCGAGGACGGCAGCAAGCACCGGCCCTACATGGTCCACCGGGCCCTGTTCGGCTCGATCGAGCGGTTCTTCTCCGTCATGGTCGAGTCCTTCAACGGGGCCTTCCCGACCTGGCTGGCGCCCGAGCAGGTGCGCGTCGTGCCGGTTGCCGCGGACTTCGACGCCTACGCCGAGGAGGTCGCGGCTGCGCTGCGCAGCGCGAACGTGCGGGTCCAGGTCGATGCGAGCGACGGCACGCTCGGGAACCGGATCCGCGCGGCACAGACCTCGAAGATCCCCTACACCCTCATCGTGGGGGGCGACGAGGCCGCGGAGCGGACCGTGGCGATCCGGCCCTACCGCGGCGAGCAGCGCAAGCAGGTCCCGCTGGCCACCTTCGTCGCCGAGGTCGTCGCCGAGGTCGCGGCGAAGGACCCGGGTGCGGAGCCGCCGGCGTGAGCGAGCGGGATGCGCCGGACGAGGAGCACGTCGGCGAGCTCGGCCGCGACGCCCGCAGCGACCAGCCCGGTGTGGGGCTCGAGGGCCTGCAGCGCCTGTGGGCGCCGTGGCGGTTCGGCTACATCGCCGGGGCCGACCTGCTCGATGGCTGCCCCTTCTGCGTGCTGCCCGCCCGCGACCCGGACCGGGACCGCGACTCGTTGATCCTGCACCGCGGCCAGCACGCCTTCGTGGTCTTCAACGCCTACCCCTACAACCCCGGCCATCTCATGGTCGTGCCCTACGAGCATGCTGCGGACCTCGAGCGGCTGGATGCCGAGGCTGCCGCCGAGGTGTTCGCGCTCGGGCGTGCGGTGGTGGGCGTCCTCAAGGATCGCATCGGCGCCCAGGGCATCAACCTCGGGATGAACCTCGGTGCGGTCGCCGGTGCCGGGATCACCGACCACCTGCACCTCCACGCCGTGCCACGCTGGGGAGGCGACACGAACTTCATCTCCGTGGTTGGCGCGGCGCGCGTCCTGCCCAAGGCCCTCGAGGAGCTGTACGACCAGCTCGTGCCGGCCTTCGCCGACCTCCGGCCAGGCGCCGGCTGAGCAAGCTGAGCGGTCGGTTCTCCCGCCGTTGCGACGTCGCTAGCCTTGCGTCGTCCCCGTCCAGCAGGATCTCGTGGCGCTGCGTGCTCGTTTCCCCCACGCGATCGAGGCCGTGACGGCCCCTGTCGGCCGCGGCCTCGGACGCACCGGTGTCAGCCCGAACGTGTTGACCACCCTCGGCCTGCTGCTCACCGTGGTCGCCGCGGTCCTGGTCGCTCTCGACGAGTGGCAGCTCGCGGGCGTCGCGCTGGTGCTCGGCGGCGCGATGGACATGCTCGATGGCTCGGTCGCCCGGGCGACCGAGCGATCCACTCCCTTCGGTGCCTTCTACGACTCGGTCAGCGACCGTATCTCCGACGGGGTCATCCTCGGCGGCATCGCCTGGGCGGTCCGCGACCAGCCCCGCCTGCTCGCCCTGGCCCTGGTCGCGTTGGTCGCCGCTGGGCTGACCAGCTACGTGCGGGCCAAGGCCGAGTCGATCGACCTCGAGTGCTCGGTGGGCATCCTCGAGCGTGGCGAACGGGCGATCGCCCTCATGCTCGCGCTGCTGTTCCACCCGCGGCTGCTCGAGCCGGTCCTGTGGCTGCTGGCCGTCGGCGGTGTCGTGACCGTCATCCAGCGCATCCACCACGTGTGGTGCCAGATCGATCGGGACGTGCCCGAGGAGCTGCTCGCCCTCGCGCTCCACGATCGGGCCTGGAGCCGTGCGTTCAAGAAGGCCGCGCGTCGCTTCTACGGCGAGCACAACTTCGACGGGGCGGTGGACGGTCGGCGCGAGGACCGGCAGGACGA
>JBKHDS010000283.1:0-3560 GCA_046541215.1 Nitriliruptoraceae bacterium | reverse complement strand
CAGACGGTCCAGGACCTCGAGCCGGCGGCCGACCGTGGCCGGCTGCGGGGAGAGGCGCTCGTGCGGCAGGGTCTCCCAGGCCGGGAACACCCCCACCCGCCCGTCACCGAGGTAGGCGGTGAGCCCGTCGGCGACCGCCTCGGCGTCGGAGGTCCGGGGGGTGAGCACGAGCAGGGGGTGGGTCCGCTCGGCGAGCAGGCTCAGCACGTAGGGGCGTGCCGCCGGGACGCACACGAGGTCCTGGCCGGGCAGGAGGTCGTCCCAGGTGGCGCGGCCGGGGCGCAGCGCCGCAGCGAGGGGTCCGCGCGCCACCCCCGGATCGAGGACGTCGTCGACGGAGCGGGGGGGCGCGGCGGGCGCGACCCCACGGGATCCGGGCGCGGCCATCGGGCTCAGCGCGGCTTGGGACGTCGGCGGCTCGCGGCCGCCATCGGGTCGACGCCCTTGGGGATCGGCAGGTCACGGTCCAGCGGCTTCAGCTTGCGCTCCAGCCGGGGCACCTCGCCCTTGCGCAGCTCGCGCGGCAGCTTCGTCAGGGTGGCCTGGAGCTTGCGCAGGGGGACCTCGCCGTCCCGGTCGCCGACGACGATGGTGGTGACGGTGACGTCACCGACCGCGCGGCTCATGCGCTTGCGCTCCTTGGCGAGCAGCCCCTTCACGCGCTGCGAGGCTCCCTCCCCGACCAGCACGACCCCGCAGCGGCCGACCACCCGGTGGACCATGTCCTGCTTGGCGTTCACTGCCACCGCAGGCGTGAGGAACCACTGCCCGCGCAGGGTCTGCAGCACCGCGGCAGCGGCGCCCGGCTGGCCCTCGATGGCCCCGAGCTGGGCGGAGGTGGCCCGGCGGTTGAAGACGAGCAGCGCCCCGAGCAGCCCGAACAGCAGCCCGAAGATGACCATCGACGCGATGGTCCAGAAGGGACTGATCGCGCCGATCCCGACACCGACGAGCAGCCCGAGCGTGCCGCCGACCAGCACCCAGACCACGAGCTTGGGGTCGATGGCACGGACCCGCCGGAAGGCTTCGGCGTACTGCTGCACCTTCTCCCTCACGTCGTCCTCCTGCCTGACGGCTCAGCGGCCGTGGTAGCGGTTCTGTGCCGGTTCCAGCCCCTCGGTGACCAGCAGGCCGATCGCGTCCGCTGCCTCGGCGAGCGTGACGTCGATCGCTTCCCGCTCCGCGGGGGCGAAGCGGCGGAGCACGTGGTCCTTGGCGGGCATGCGTCCCGGGGGCCGGCCGATCCCGATGCGGACCCTGAGGTAGTCCGGGGAGCCGAGCGCCCGGTCGATGTCCTTGAGGCCGTTGTGCCCGGCGTGGCCGCCACCGCGCTTCAGCCGCAGCCGGCCGGGCTCGAGGTCGAGGTCATCGTGGCAGACGACGATCCGCTCCACCGGAACCTTGTACCAGGCTGCCGCGGCCTGCGTGGGGTCCCCGGAGCGGTTCATGTAGGTCTCCGGGATGGCGAGCACGAGGCGCGCGGTCGGTAGCCGGACCTCGGTGACGGTGCAGCGCGCACGCTTGTTTCGCGACCAGCTGGCGTGCTCACGCTCAGCCAACACCCGCACGGCGTCGGCCCCGACGTTGTGCCGGGTGCCGTCGTAGCGCTCGCCCGGGTTCCCGAGGCCGATCACCAGCCACCGGTCCTCGGCCACGCTCGCCTCCCCGGCTGCGGCGCGCCGTCGCCACCGCGACAGGTCCACGGCCGATCAGGCCTCCTCGGTGGGTGCCTCGTCCTCCGCCTCCGCCTCACCGATGAGCTCGGGCTCCTCCATCTCGATGCCGGCACCCTCCTCGAGGGCCTCCAGGGCCTCCTCGGAGATCGGCGCGTTGATCGTGACGATCGTGCGCTCGGGCTCGATGTCGAACTCCGCGCCGGACGGCAGGATGTCGCCGAGGTCCTCCACCCGCTTGACGTCCCCGATCTCCAGCCCGGCGATGGACAGCTCGAGGGAGTTCGGCACGTCCAGCGGCTTGACCAGGATCGGCACGGTGTAGAGGATCTGGTTGACGACCCCGGCCTCGTCGCCGAGGTCGTCCTCACCGACGAGGTGGACGGGGATCTCCACCGAGATCTGCTCGTCCTTGTTGACCGCGAGGAAGTCCACGTGCTGCAGCTCACGCTTGACGACGTGGCGCTGGAGGTCACGGGCGACCGTCAGGTGCGTCTCACCCTCGACCTCGAGCCGGATCAGGGCGTTCGTCCCGGCCTCGGTGTGCAGGGCGTGGAACAGCTCGAGGGCGTCGACGTGCACCGGGGTGGGGTCGACCTGGTAGCCGTACAGGATCCCGGGGACGCGACCCTCGCGGCGCAGCCGTCCGGATGCCCCCTTGCCGAGGTCGGTCCGGGCTGCAGCGGTGAGGTGGATCTGATCGGACATCGTGGTTCCTTCGCGTGGCAGGTCCCCAGCGCGGGTCGGTCACCGGCATGACGGCGGCGAGGTGTCACGTGGGGTGTGCGCGCGTCCCGCGGCGGCCTGGCCTGCTCGGCGCGGCGATCGAACCCGTCCGGTGACACGCGCTCGGCCCGCGACGAACGCGGGCCGGTCGGGACACGGTACCGCCGGGCGGTCCCCGGCGGCAACCGTCACACGTTCTCGCCCTGGAAGATCTCCGACACCGACTGGTCCTCGAACACCGCGCGCAGGGCGGAAGCGAGGATCGGCGCGATCGACAGGACCACGAGCTTCGAGGTGCGCCGCTCGGGCGGCACGGGGATGGTGTTGGTCACCACGACCCGCTCGATGACCGACCCCTCGAGCCGCTCGGGCGCAGGGCCGGAGAAGATCGGGTGGGTCGCACAGGCGATCACCCGGTGGGCGCCGCGCTGCTTCAGCAGCTCCGCGGCACCGACGATCGTGCCGGCGGTGTCGATCATGTCGTCGACCAGGATCGCGTCGCGGCCTTGGACGTCGCCGATGACGTCCAGGGTCTCCGACACGTTGTGCCGGTCCGGGTCGCGCCGCTTGTGCAGGATCGCGATGGGCGCGCCGAGCTGTCCGGCGAACTTCTCCGTCAGCCGCACCCGCCCGGCGTCCGGTGAGACGATGACCCGCCGCTCGGGGTCGGTGTGCTCGACGATCCAGGACTTCAGCAGCGGCAGCGCCGTGAGGTGATCGAAGGGGTCGTGGAAGAAGCCCTGGATCTGCCCGGTGTGCAGGTCCACGGACATGATCCGGTCCACCCCGACCGACTCGTACATGTCCGCGATCATCCGCGCGGAGATGGACTCCCGGGAGCGGGCCTTCTTGTCGGAGCGCGCGTAGCCGTAGTAGGGGATGACGGCCACGGTCCGCTTCGCCGAGGCGCGCTTGAGGGCATCGAGCATGACCAGCTGCTCGATGATGTAGTCGTTGATGCTCATGCCGTCGGGCAGGCTCAGGTGCGACTGGAGCACGAACGCGTCCGCACCCCGGACCGACTCGGTGAAGCGGGCGTACAGCTCCCCGTTGGCGAACTGCGACAGCTTGACCTGCCCGAGGCGCATGCCGAGGTGGTCGGCGACCTCTCGGGCCAACTCCGGGTACGAGGACCCGGAGAAGATCATCATCCGCTTCCTG
>JBKHDS010000282.1:0-3639 GCA_046541215.1 Nitriliruptoraceae bacterium | reverse complement strand
AGCTCGTACACCCCGCGTGCGGGCACCCCGTTGCGTGCCTCGACCCGCCACAGGTCGGTGCGCTCGATGCGTTGCGGCAGCCCCTCCCCCTGCCGCCACCACCCCTCGTCCTCGTGCCAGTGCCCGAGGACCGCGAGCACGCGGTAGTGCTGCCCGCGCCACCGGAACGCGACCGGCGCCTCGGCCTCGCCAGCGGCGGTCCGGGTCCGGGCGACCTCGACCTCCTCGAGGTGCTCGCGGTACCGCTTGGTCATCATCGCCTCCTGTCGTCAGCGCCGTGCCGCTGCGGTCGGCTCCGCACCGGCCCGGTCGGTGACCGGCTCACGGACCCGCGACCGGGGTCCGAACCTCCGCCGGGTGTCCCTCGACCAGCGACGGAGACCCACCGGAACCTCGTCGAACGGGTGTTCGGTACCTGTGACGGTACGGGTCGGGTGCGACACCCGCCACCTTGCGGGCGTGCGCGACGCCACGGTGCACGGTTGACGCACACCCCCCCAGCGACAAGGCTCGGGTGTGGTGGACGCAGACCGCGCTCGGGCCCGAGCGCGCGGGGATGCCACCCCGGTGGAGACGACCAGGAGCAGGGGATGGACGAGCACGTCGAGAAGCGGTTCGGGCCGGACGAGTACAACAAGCAGGGCATCCTGCGCAAGAAGGTCTACGAGGCCGAGCTCGCACGCCTCCAGGTGGAGCTCGTGAAGCTGCAGCACTGGGTCAAGGAGGAGGGCAAGCGCATCGTCGTGATCTTCGAGGGCCGGGACGCCGCCGGCAAGGGCGGTGTGATCAAGCGCATCTCCGAGCGCACCAACCCCCGCGTCATCCGCACCGTCGCGCTCGGGACCCCCTCGGACCGCGAGAAGACCCAGTGGTACTTCCAGCGCTACGTCGAGGTCCTGCCCGCCTCCGGTGAGGTCGTGCTGTTCGACCGCTCCTGGTACAACCGGGCCGGGGTCGAGCGGGTCATGGGCTTCGCGACCGAGGAGCAGGTCCGGGAGTTCATGCGCACCTGCCCGGAGTTCGAGCGCATGCTCGTGCGGGCGGGCATCCGCATCGTGAAGTACTGGTTCTCCATCGGTGACGAGGAGCAGGAACGTCGCTTCCAGGCCCGCAACGAGGACCCGACCAAGCGGTGGAAGCTGTCCCCGATGGACCTCGAGTCCCGGCAGCGCTGGGAGGAGTACTCCCGCGCCAAGGACGAGATGTTCAACCACACCGACATCAAGCAGGCCCCGTGGTGGGTCGTCAACGCCGACGTCAAGAAGCACGCGCGGCTGAACTGCATCGCCCACCTGCTGAGTCAGTTCGACTACAGCGACCTCACGCCGGAGCCGATCGACCTCGGCACCCGACCCGAGCGACGTGGCGGCTACGTCCGGCCACCGATCGAGGATCAGACCTTCGTCCCCGAGCTGTACTGACCCAGCGACCCGCGGACCTCGTCCCCACCCTCGCGTTCAGGCCGGTGGTGGGGACAGGACCAGCCCCGCGCGCCGCCGAAGCTCCACGGCCGCCTCCTGCGCGACCTCCTCGACGGCTCGTCCGCGGTGCACCTCGGCGTTCCACCTCCCGAGCAGCTGGGTGGTCAGTTGCGCGGCCATGGGACGGACCGCGGCGCTGGCCTCGGGATGCTGCAGCAGGGCGTCGCGGCGCGCCTGTGGGAGCGGCAGGAAGGCCGGGAACACCTCCAGGTCGTCGACCAGCGGGCGCAGCCCGGCCGCCCAGGCACGCCCGTCCGTCGCGGTCGTCAGTCCCGCGATGCACTCCCCGGCGAGCACCCCGGCGACCGCGTCCTCGGGGTCGGTCACCAGGATCGGCTGGTCGCCGCGGACGCTGTAGGCGGCCAGCACGGCTGAGAGCCCATCGGGGCGGGAGGCGAACTCCGGGTCCACGCAGAGGGTCGCCTCGGGCTGGGCGGACAGGCGGCTGGCCAGCTGCGACATCGTCACCAGGTCCGCATCCACCGAGGGCGGGCCCGGCACGACGAAGGAGAAGGTCGCGTTGGCCGGCGGCGCCGCGATGCCGTCCCCGAAGGAGGGGCGGAACCACACGAGCCCGAGATCCGCGTCGTGGGCGCGTACCTCCTCGTAGCTCGTCCGGGGATCGCCCGGCGGGTCGGCGCGACCGAGCACCTCGAGCCAGGCCTCGCCGGTGTAGGCCGGGTGGAGGTCCACATCGCCGCGCTCCAGCGCCTGGCGGGTGTCCCGGGCATCCCCGAACACCACGACCTCCCCGGCGACCTCCCGCGCCGCGAGCAGCGCGACCAGGACGTGCGCGAGCAGGGTCGACTCCGCGTCGGGAGCGGCGGCCACGCGCAGCGCGGGCGCCTCGGGCGTGGGGGCCGCGGGCTCCGTGGTCCAGCTCCCGAGCAGGGTCGCCCCCACCGTCGCGAGGAGCACGGCGGCGATGGCCAGCAAGGGCAGACGGGAACGCATGCCTGCAGGCTGCCACACCCCGGCGCTGGCCGCCGGACGCCCCTGCCGTATCCTTGGCGCCCACGAGGTGACCGTCCCACGGAGATCGCGTGCACTCCCCAGCCTCACCGCCCACCACGGCGCGCCCCCGACGCAACGGGCGCCAGCACGGGCAGCCTCGCCGAGGTCGTCCGCGTCCCCGCACGGTCCTGCTCGGCGGGCTGCTGGCCGGCGCGCTGCTGGCCGGGTGCAGCGGGACGCCGGAGCCGCTCGAGGTCGTGGTCGAGCCGGCGAGCTTCGACCTGGCCGCCG
Source organism: Nitriliruptoraceae bacterium (assembly GCA_046541215.1). GTDB lineage: Bacteria > Actinomycetota > Nitriliruptoria > Nitriliruptorales > Nitriliruptoraceae > T1Sed10-7. Next base: position 913 of record JBKHDS010000282.1, on the reverse strand, counting down.
GGGAGGACCAGCGGCTGCTCGTCGGCCTGTTCACCGAGGAGCTGCAGCTCGTGGCCCACGGCGAGGTGGAGGTCCAGCTCGCCTACCTCGGCGACGGATCCGAGCCCAGCGGTGAGATCGAGCAGGTCGCGACGGCGACGTTCGTGCCGGTCCCGGGCGGGGACGTGCCACAGGACGCCGAGGGCCCCGCGCTGGTGGAGGACACCGGGACCGGCGTGTACGCCACCACCGTCGACCTCGACCGGGCCGGTATCTGGGGGGTGCGGGTCGTCGGCGAGCTCGCGGACGGCACCCCCATCGACGGCAACCGTCGCTTCCCGGTCCTCGAGGAGCACCTGGTCCCCGCCCCGGGCGACGAGGCCCCGCGGGTGGAGAACGCCACGATGGCCGACCTCGAGGCCGGCCGGGTCGAGGCGGTCGAGCTCGACTCGCGCGCTCAGGCAGCCAACGCCGAGGTGGCGCACCCCCACCTCCACGAGCACACCGTCGCCGGGTCCATCGAGGCGGGCCGGCCCGTCGTGGTCGCGGTGGCCACGCCGGTGTACTGCCGCACGCGCTTCTGCGGGCCACTGACCGACGTCATCGCCGAGCTGGCCGGGGCCTACGACGACCGCGCCGACTTCATCCACCTCGAGGTCTGGGAGGACTTCGACACCCAGACCCTGAACGAGGCCGCCGCGGCGTTCATCCAGACCGAGACCGGCGGCAACGAGCCGTGGGTGTTCCTGATCGGCGCCGACGGACGCATCGTCGAGCGGTGGGACAACATCCTCGACCTCGACGCGCTCACCGCCGAGCTCGAGGAGCTGCCCGTGCTCCCGAGCCGCGAGGCGGCCGGCTCGTGACCAGCACCGACGGGGGTGGTCTCATCGACTGGGCGGGCACGGCCCGTCGGCTCCGGCGGATCCTGCTG
>JBKHDS010000281.1:0-3647 GCA_046541215.1 Nitriliruptoraceae bacterium | reverse complement strand
TGACGACGAGGTGCTCGTGGCGTTGCGCATCCTGGCGGGTGACGTCGGGCTGGCGCGCTCGCGCCTGCGGCTGGCCCGCGACCTGCAGCGCAGCGAGGAACGGTTCCGCGCCCTGGTGCGCCACGCCCCGGACGCCATCACCATCCACGACCCGGACGGGGTGGTGACCTACGCGAGCCCGGCCATGAGCCGCATCCTCGGGGTGGAGGCGGCGACGCTGCTCGGCACCTCCTGGCTGGCCCGTCTGGACCAGCGGGACCGGGACCGCTTCAAAGCGGCGCTCGACGACGCCGCACGCGAGCCGGACGAGCCCGTCCGGCTGGAGTACCGCGTGACCGACGCCCACGGCACCCAGCGCTGGCTGGAAGCCTGGGTCACGAACCTGCTGGCCGAACCGGGGGTCCACGGCATCGTCGCCAACCACCGCGACACCACCGCCAGCCGCCACCTGCGCGCTCGCCTCGAACACGAGGCGACCCACGACGCGCTCACCGGCCTCGCGAACCGACGGCGGTTCACCCGGGCGTTGGAGCGCACCCGGGTCGGCGGGACCGGCGTGCTCGTCCTCATCGACCTCGACCGCTTCAAGGCGATCAACGACCGTTTCGGGCACGCTGCCGGCGACGAGGTGCTGCTGGAGGTCACCCACCGGCTGCGCACCACGATCCGTCCCACCGACCTCGCGGCACGCCTCGGTGGTGACGAGTTCGCGGTGCTGTTGCCCGACACCGACGCCGCGGCGGGAGCCGCCGTCGTGGAACGGCTGCGTAGCCGGCTCGCGGACCCTGTGCAGCTGAGGGGTGGCGCGCTCACGATCTCGGCGAGCTTCGGGACTGCGCTCCTCGGCACGGGCGCGACCAGCAGCGACGAGCTCCTGCACGACGCCGACCTCGCGATGTACGCCGACAAACGGCGCGTACGTCCGGTCCGGGGGCCGACCGTGTGAGCGTCCGGCAGCTCGTCGCGGACCGCGAGCCGGATCGCGGGAGGCGACGGGGTCAGGCGGTGGGGCCGGTGAGGTAGCTGATGGCCTCCTCGAGGCTCGCCACCGGGACCACCGTCATGGTGCCGGGCTCGAACCTCCCGAGCAGCCCGCTCTGGCTGGCCGGGACGAACAGGACATCCGCACCGGCCCGGCGTGCCGCGGTCGCCTTCGCCTCGAGCCCACCGATCGGTACGACCGTTCCGTCACCCCGGATGCCACCGGTCCCGGCGATGTGGCGGCCCCGGGCGAGGTCGTGTCCCGACGCGTGGGCGTAGGTGGTCAGCGCGACCATGAGCCCGTGGGAGCTGCCGAGCGACAGCTCCCGGAACCACTCGATGGGCAGGCGCTCCAGGGCGGCGAAGACGATGCGCGCCTCAAGGCTCTCCGGTGCGGTGTCCAGGGTGCGCACCACCTGGTACGGCAGACCTTCGCCGGTCCAGTCGACCTCGAAGCTCCCGGCGTTCGCCGTCTCGAAGGTGAGCGGGGCGGCGGCCGAGGCGAGGTCGGGGCTCGAGCCCTCGGTGGTGATGCTCGCCTCCGGTGGGGGGCCGAGCAGGTCGGTGGCCCGTTCCCAGGCGCCGCGGTCCACCAGCGGCACCCCACCGACCTCGGTGATGATCGCCCGCTCGGGCAGTCCCTCCACCAGCGGTCCGGAGGCCTCGACCAGCAGCCCGAGCGGCACCTCCACGCCCGCGTGACGCAGCCCGACCGCGGCGGCGGCCGGCTCGGCGAGCGCCGGGCGCAGGGTCATGGGCTCGGTCCGCAGATCCACCGGCCGGGTGCCCTCGTCCACGAACCGGTCGTGCAGCAGCTCGGCGACGATGGCCGGACGGCCGACGGCGAGCCACGTCCACCGCCCGGGTGGGTCGACCTCCTCGCCGGCGACCTGCAGGCGGCCGTCCAGCCGCCACGCGGTCCCGAGCGGGTCGTCGGAGACGACGTGGAGCCAGGGCACGGGCAGGATCAGGACGAGCAGTCCCAGGATGATCACGCGGCGCAGCCAGCGCAGAGCAGGTCCTGCCCGTCGGCTCACCGCTCCTCCCCTGGGTCGAGGTCGGCGCCACCCCGCCGCGGTGCTGGGCGGGTCGTCCCGGGTTCAGCTCCCGAGCTCTAGGGCGACGCGCGCAGCGTACTGAGGGTCGCAAGCCAGCAGCGCGTCGTGCCGACCCCGGGCGACGATCCGGCCCTCCTCCAGCACGACGACCTCGTCGACCACCGGGAGGGCACGCAGGTCGTGGGTGAGCAGCAGCACGCCCCGCTCCCCGGCCGAGGCCAGGGCGTCAGCGAGGAACGCCCGTGAGGTGATCGCGTCGAGGTCGGCGGTCGGCTCGTCCAGCACGAGCAGCGGCGCCCCGACCAGCAGCGTCCGCGCCAGTGCCAGGCGGTGCCGCTGCCCGCCCGACAACCGGCTGCCGGCCTCGCCGATCGGGGTGGCGAGCCCGAGCGGAAGCGAGGCCACGAACCCGTCCAGCCCGACCGCGGTCAGCGCGCCGACGAGCACGGCGTCGTCCGCGTCGGGGGCGGCGAGGCGGAGCTCCTCCCCCAGCGTGCCGGCCAGCACCCGGGCGTCCTGGGGGCTCAGCGCGACCGTGCCACGCACCACCTCGCCGGCCAGGTCGGTGAGCGCGGTGCCGTCGAGCCGGACCTGCCCGGCATCCGGGTCGAGGAAGCGCACGCTCAGCGCCGCCAGGGTCGACTTGCCTGCGCCGGAGCGGCCGACCACCGCGACCCGCCGACCGGGAGCCAGGTCGAGCGTGAGGTCGTGGACCGCCGGAGTGGCGCTGCCCGGGTAGCTCGCACCAGCCCGGTCGAGCACGAGGGGTGGCCGGGCTGTGTGGTCGACGGCGGCTGGCCCACCCACCGTGGCGGGTGCCGGGGTGGTCGCTGATGGCTGGCCTGCTGGGGTGGGGCGGTCCGGGCCCGGGGCCGGGGGCGGGGCGTCCCACACCTCGCTGAGCCTCCGGATCGAGGTGGTCGCGCTGACGAGCGAGCGGCTCGCCATCGGCAGCGGGCCGACGGCCTCAGCCGAGGAGATCGCCAGGATCAGGACCGAGGCCAGCACCACCCCGTCGAGGCTGCCGGCCACGACCGCGGGCACGCTGACGAGTACGAGCGCCACGGCGGTGAGCCCCAGCACCAGCTGGATGGCGGCGTCGCTGCCGCCGGTGCGGGCGATCCCGGCCCGGTCCGCGGCGACCACCTCGGCGTCGAGGCGGCGGACGCGGGCCTCAGCGGCGTCGAGCTGGTCGAGAAGACGCAGCTCAGCAGCGGCTTGGAGCAGGTCGACGAGCTCGGCGCTCAGCGCCCCGCGGGCGGCCGCCAGCCGCTGCTCCGGTCGCCGTGCGAGGCGCCAGGCGACGAGCGGTACCCCGAGCCCGGCCATGAGCAGACCGACGAGCAGCACCGGACCGGCGGCGGGCAGCAGCACCGCGCCGATCACGACCACCACGAGGCTCGCGATCGCCCCGCCAAGCACGGGGATGACGCCGCGGACGAGCCCGAGCTGGAGCCGTTCGACGTCGGCGACGACCCGCGAGAGGACGTCGCCGCTGCGCCAGCGGGCGAGACCGACCGGGGCCTGCGGGAGCAGCCGCTGGAAGGCCTGGAGGCGCAGATCGACGACCACCCGCAGGGCGACGTCGTGTCCGGCCAGCCGTTCGAT
>JBKHDS010000280.1:0-3684 GCA_046541215.1 Nitriliruptoraceae bacterium | reverse complement strand
CTCGATCGTGGCCGGGTCCCGGCCGATCCGCTCGCACCAGGCGTCCAGGGTCGCGTTGGCGCGCGCGAAGTCCTCCGGCGACCCGGTGCCGTTCCACACGTCGGCGTGCTCGGCGACGAGACGCAGCATGACCTGCTCACCCATCCCCCCGACCAGGATCGGCAGCGGTCCGACGGGCGGCGGCGTGAGTCGGGTGAGGCGTCGTCGGACCCGGTACAGGTAGGCGTCCAGGTCGCGGACCCGCGTGCCGACCGTGCCGAACGGGTACTCATACTCCTCGTAGTCGCGCTGGAACCACCCGGCACCGAGCCCGAGCACGAACCGGCCGTGGCTGAGGTGGTCGACCGTGCGTGCCATGTCGGCGACGAGGTGCGGATTGCGGTAGGCCGCACCACCCACCAGGTGCCCGAGCTGGACCCGGGAGGTCTCCACGGCGACGGCCGACAGCAGCGTCCACGACTCGAAGCTCGCCGCCTGGGGATCGCCGCGGAGCGGGAAGAAGTGGTCCCAGATCCAGATGCTGTCGACCCCGGCCGCCTCGGCGTCCACGGCGGCGCGTCGCAACGCGTCGGTCGTGGTCGCCTGCGGCCAGAGCTGCACGCCGATCCTGCAGCGCTCGGTGCTCGGCATCAGTCGCGTGCCACCAGGTCGTGGCTGTACTCGTTGAGGTTCACGCCACCTTCGTCGGTGCACACGATGATGTCCTCGACCCGCACCCCGACCCGACCGGGCCAGAAGATGCTCGGCTCGATCGTGAAGGTCATGCCCGGCTCGAGCGGCGTCTGGTCCTCCTCGGAGATGTAGGGCTCCTCGTGGACGTCCAGGCCGATGCAGTGCCCGGTGCGGTGGCGGAACCAGTCGCCGTAGCCGCCCTCGACGATGACCTTGCGGGTGGCCTGGTGCACCTCGGCGGCGGTCACGCCCGGGCGGACGGCGTCGATCCCGGCCTGCTGGGCGGCCATCACCAGGTGGTAGACCCGCTCGTACTCCTCACCGGGCTCGCCGATGTGGATCGTGCGCCCGAAGTCGGAGCAGTAGCCGAGGTGGACCGCACCGAAGTCGAACGAGACCCCCATCCCCGGGCGCAGCGCCTGCTGGGAGATGCGCACGGTCGCGTCCCGGTCGTCGAGCGGACCCATCGACCACACGGCGGTGTCGAAGGACCAGGTCCGTGCACCGTTGCGGAGCAGGTGGTAGTTGACCTCCTCGGCGAGGTCGAGCTCGGTGGCCCCGGCCTCGACCCGCGGCGTCGTCTCGCCGAGCGCGGTGTCGGCCATCCGGCACACCGTCCGCATCAGGTCGAGCTCCTGCTCGTCCTTGATGCGCCGCAGCCGGTTGAGCAGCCGCGTGCCGTCCTGGACCTGGGCGCCGGGGAAGGCCTGCAGGATCCGCAGCATCGCTGAGCCCCAGGTCCGCGCCCCGACCGCGATCGTCCGCGGGGTGCCCAGCCGGGCCGCGACGCGCTGGAACACCTCGTCGCCGTCGTCGAGCTCGTTGACGGTGACGACCTCGCCTGGCACACCTTCGGGCAGGTCGAACTCGGTCACCATCCGTGGCAGGACGAAGACCGGCTCCTTGCCGCGGGCCAGGAACGCCCCGGTCGCCCAGCCGTGGGTGTAGTTGACCTCACCGAAGGTCGGCACGCGGCGCTGGATCCCGGTCAGGTACTCGAGGTCCGCGCTGATCGGGAACCAGGCGAGGTCGACCCCCTCCTGGTCCATGAGGGCATCGAAGCGCCGGCGGCGGGCCGCGTGGTCGAACACGATCTCGTTGGTCATATCGGCTCCTGCTCACCGGGCGGTCGGAAGCGGTACGTGCGAGCGTTCGTACGGTACTGGCAGCCTAGCGGCGCAGCCAGGCCGGTCGCGGGGGCGTCGCGATCAGTCGCGCAGCGCGGGGAGCACCTCGGTGCCGAGCACCTCGACCGCCCGCAGCGGGTCGGGCCCGAGCGGCGGACCGAAGGACAGGTGACGGGCGCCCTGTGCGACCAGCCACCGGCACCGGTCCACCACCTCGGCGGCGTCACCGGCGATCCCGAGACGCAGCATCGGCTCGGTCACGTGCTCGGCCGCAGCGTCGAGGCCGTCCCGCTCGAGCACCGCGGTGATCGGGGCGAAGTCCGCGACCGCGAGCCCGGCGCGAGCGAGCAGGTACGGCGCGAAGGCAGGACCGTAGTAGGCGATCTTGGTCGCCAGCGCATGGCGTGCCGCGTCACGGTCCTGATCGATCGAGACCCAGACGCACGCGGCGAGGTCCAGTTCAGCGGGGTCCCGGCCGGCCTCGCGCGCCCCTTCGGCCGCCTGGCTCGCGGCGGTCGGGAAGTGCTCCGGAGGGAACAGCAGGGGCAGCGCGCCATCGGCGACCGCGCCGGCCAGCGCCAGCATCCGGGGGCTCATGACGCCGAGGTAGAGGGGGGTCGGACAGGCCGGGGTGCGCAGATACGCCTCCGTGGTCCAACCGGCACCGGCTGCCTCGACGCTCACCGGTGAGCCTCCCTCCAGGAGCGCTCGGATCGCCGCAACCGCCTCGCGGGTGCGCGTGAGCGGCCGTTCCCGCGCCATACCCGCCCAGCGCAGGAAGTCCTCGGCACCGGCCCCGAGCCCGAGCAGGAACCGGCCGCCGCTGACCTCCTGCAGGGTGCTGGCGAGCATGGCGAGCTCCGCCGGGTGCACCGAGTAGGGGTTCATGATCCCGGTCCCCAGCGAGATCGTCGAGGTGGCGGCCGCGACGTGGGTCACCAGCACCGGCGCGCTGCGCAGGAACAGGTCGTTGGACACCCAGAGCTGGTCGAACCCCGCTGCCTCAGCCGTGCGTGCCAGCGCCACGAGCAGGTCCGGCTCGGTGTCGTTGTTGAGCCGTAGGCTGTACCTCACCCGGCACCCGCCTCGCTCGGGCCCAGCACCTCCGCCTCGACCTCCACCTCGACGAGCGCCCCTCCGATCAGCCCGGCGACGTACAGGGTGGTGTTCGCGGGTGCGACCACGCCGAGCCGCGCCGCGTGGGCCGCCGCGGCCTCTCGCCAGTCCGCGCCGGGGGCGAGGAACAGCCGCGTGCGCACGACGTCCTCGTCGCTTCCGCCGAGCGCGGCGACAGCAGCGAGGGCGCGGTCGAGAGCCTCCTCGGTCTGCCGACGCGTCTCCTCGGGCGCGTCCGGGCCGCGACCCTCCACGGTGGTCCCGCTCACCTCGATCCGGGTCCCCCGCCGGACCGCACGGGCGTAGCCGGCCGCCTGCTCCCACCCCCCGCCGTCGCGGTGGTGCCGCGTCGCCATCCTCGCTCCGATCCTCGCTCGACGCCCCTGACGGGCCGCAGTAGGGTCCGCACGCGTTTGACGGGGCCGATGGCCGCCACGCTAGTCTCCGCCGGTCACCGAACGAGCGCTCGTTCTGCCCGCCGCCAGTGGGATGGCGCGACGCACCCGCCGGCCACGACGAAGGAGCCACCGTATGGAGTGGAGGCCGTTCCTTCGCTTCGCAGGAGCTCGCGCGGGCGCCTTCGTACTCCTCGGGCTCGGGGTCACGCTCCTGTCCTTCATCATCACCAACCTCGTGCCGGGCGACCCGATGGCCGCCGCGCTCTCCGACCGGGCACTGGAGGACGAGGCGACCGTGGCCGCCTACCGCGCGCGCTACGGGCTGGACGAGCCCCTGCCGATGCAGTACCTCATCTACCTCGGCAACCTGC
>JBKHDS010000279.1:0-3693 GCA_046541215.1 Nitriliruptoraceae bacterium | reverse complement strand
GACCGCCGCTGCGGACCCGCTACCCGCGGTGGGGCTGGCGGGCGGCGATCCGGGTCGCTCTCGAGCGGCGCATGCTCACCCCGCAGTACCTCGTGCTCTACCGCCGCGCGGCCTGGCACCGGGCCCGTGCCGCCGCGACGGGCGACCACCTCGTCCTGCAGGGCATGCTGTTCACCGGCAAGCGCGTGGAGCTGAGGGCCCGGCCGGGGCATGGACGCCTGGTGATCGGTCCCTGGTGCTGGATCGGCAACGACAACAAGCTGCGCTCCCACGAGGGCCAACTCACCCTGGGCGCCAAGGTCGTGCTCGGCCGGGACAACGTCATCAACAGCTACCTCGACGTCGAGGTCGGGGACGCCGCGATCCTGGCGGACTGGATCTACGTGTGCGACTTCGACCACCGCACCGAGCGGCTGGACATCCCCATCAAGGACCAGGGCATCGTCACCTCCCCGACGCGGATCGGTGGCGACGTGTGGATCGGGGAGAAGGCCAGCGTCCTGCGCGGGGTGGACATCGGCCAGGGCGCGGTGGTCGCGAGCCACGGGCTGGTGAACCGGGACATCGAGCCCTTCGGGATCGCGGTCGGGATCCCCGCGCGGGTGGTCCGCTCCCGGCTGCCCGCTGGGATGGACCCGGAGGAGGCGGCGGCGCTGGTGCGGCTGGGGCGGCCGATCCCCGGCGATCCGCTCGAGGGCTGAGCCCGACCCCCGTGGCGTCCGGCACTCAGCCGTCGGCTCGCTCGGCGGTCAGGGCCTCGTCGATGGCCAGGACCAGGGGCGGCTGCAGCTGCAGGTCGAGCACGAGCCAGGTCCCGACCTCGGTGCCGTCGGGGACGTCCGCGACCGGGAGCCGCACCGGCATCTGGCTCGGGCCGGTGGCGAGCACCACGTGGCCGTCCTCGATGGCGGTGACGCGGGCCCGGTCGTTGGCGATTCCCGAGGGGTCGACGTGCATGGCGGGGTCCTCCCGGTGCGGGGTGCGGCTGCTGCGGCACGGGGTCGGGAGGCTACGCGCTCGTCGGTGCCTCGTCCTCGTCGGCCTCCAGCGCGGCGATGCGTTCCAGGGTGGCGGCGTCCCGCACGCGCCTGGCGGCGGTGTCCTCGGCCTGCTTCTCAGCAGCCCAGCGCAGGAACAGGGTCGCGATGATCGCCCACAGCACCAGGCCGCCGACGACGTTCATGATGATGCCGGCGGACTGCTGGTCGAGGATCGGGTCGAACCCGAGCCACAGCGGGGGCGCGAGCTCGTACAGGCCGTACAGCGGCAGGGGCGAGAAGGTCAGGAACGCGGCCGGAACGAACATCAGCATCGAGGAGGCGAACAGGTAGAAGGCGCGCAGCGGCTCCTCGATCGCGTTGGCTGCCGGCACCTTCTGCATCGCCGGCCACCACCAGATGAGCGCCGCCGTCAGGTGCGCGACGTCGACCGCGAAGCTGCCGAGCTGGGTGACCTTGAGCGCGTCGATCACGATCGGGAGGTGGGTCCCGAACAGCACGGCGTTGAACAGCAGCAGCGCGATCGGCCAGCGCGTCAGCGCGGCCAGGGTGCGCTCGCGGCGGGAGCCGGCCGGGAACCACCGGTGCACGAGCCAGTCCGGCAGGCCAGCCAGCAGTAGCGGTGCGGCCACGAAGGTGTAGACGATGTAGCGCGCGATGCCCACGGAGGCGAGGTAGCCCACCCCGAGCTGGCCGATGGGCCACTCGGAGACCGCCACCAGGGCGAGCACGCCCAGGACGAAGCGGCGCGCCCGGCGCGGCTCGAGCGCCCTCCCCGCACGCCGGTGCGCCAGCACGTAGCCGCCGATGAAGGTCGCGGCCATGACCCACACGCCGAGGAACGGCGTGTACCGCCAGGTCCAGATCTGCCCGGGGGTGGAGGAGCACCACCAGGCGACGTTCACGACCACTCCTCCACGATGCGGGGCAGGTCCGCGAGCCAGTCGGAGCGTCGTGCCCCGAAGGGCCAGACCCGCAGCGCCTGGCCGTCCGCGTCGAAGCCGATCACCTGCGCGGGGTGGCCGATCAGATCGCCCTCCCCGCGGGGATCCGGTCCCTCGACGACCGGGCCGGGGAGGTCGAGCTGGGCGAGGGCCTCGGTGACGACCTCGACGTCGCCGTGGAGCCCGACGATCTCGTCGGAGAAGTTGCTGAGGTAGTCGTCGATGCGTTCCGGCGTGTCCCGTTCGGGGTCGACCGAGACGAACACGACGTCCACCTGCTCGTAGGAGACCCCGGCGGTGTCCATCGCCGAGGCGATGGCAGCGAGGTGGATCGGGCAGATGTCGGGACAGCTCGTGTAGCCGAAGAACAGCAGCGTCGGGGTCCCCTGGAACGCCTCGTGCAGCGCCACCTCGCCGCCGGCGGTGTCGAGCAGCACCACCGCGGGCATGGTGCGGTCGCGCTCGAGGGCGATGCCACGCCAGCCGTCGGCGTCCGGCTCGAGGCCCTGGGCGGCGATGGCGGTCGCGCTGGCGGGGCCGCAGGCCACCGCGAGCAGCCCGAGCAGCGCGAGCGCCGCCCGGGTCACGGGGGTCGGGGTCCGGCCGGAGCGGTTGGGCATCAGGGGTCTCCTGCGTCGGCGTCGAAGCTCTCCTCGGCGAGGTCGAGCAGGTCACGGACCTCGGCGGTGACGGTGATCGGGTCCGAGCGGTCGAAGCGCAGCGTGAGCGGGAAGCGGGCTCCGAGGGCGACGTCGTCGTCGGGGCCGAGCATCATCAGGTGCAGCCCGCCGGGCCGGAAGCGCACGGTCTCGCCGGCCGGCAGCACGATCTCATCGAGGCTGACCATGGTGGCGATCCCGTCCTCGATGCGGGTCTCGTGCAGCTCGACGCCGACGGCCGCGTCGGTGTCGACCGCCACGAGCCGATCCTCGCCGTCCCCGCGGTTGGTGATCGCGAGCACCAGCTGCGAGGAGCCGGCGAGCGGAACGGCCGCTTGGGCCTCGGAGACGCTGAGCGCCGGCTCACCCGCCGGGCCGCAGGCGTGCAGCAGCAGGCTCGCGCCGAGGAGCGCGGCAGCGGCGGCACGCCGGCCACGACGGCGCGGTGCAGTGGGCCTGCGGCGCTGGTGCACGGGTTCGATCTCGCAGCGTCGGGTGGGCACCAGGGTGCCGTGTCCGTCGCCCGCCGTCGTACTCGGCCGCCTCACCCGGCGGCGAGCAGCTGCGCGGCGAGGATCTTGACGACGAAGGTGGGAGGGAACAGCAGCGCGTAGGCGAGGTTGACGCGGTCGTCCGCGTCGGTGCGGTCGGTCGCGAAGGTGAGGATGGCGGGCTGTCCCTGGACCCCGGCGAGCGCCCCCGCCGTGCGCGGACCGCCCAGTTGGAGCGCGCGGGCGAGCAGGATGACGCCCACGGCGAGTGTCGAGGTGAGGACGACGCCGAGCAGCAGCAGACGCAGCCCCACGGGTGAACCGACCGCCTCGACGAGCTCCGGGCCCGCGCCGAGCCCGACGACGCCGAGGAACAGCAGGGCACCCAGCTGGCGCAGCGCCTGGTTGGTGGCGTAGGGCAGCTGCCAGGCGATCGGCCCGGTGCGTCCGAGCCGGCCGAGGACCAGGCCGACGACCAGAGGGCCGGCCGCGGTGCCGAGGACCAGGCTGGTCCCCGGCAGCGGGATCGGGACGAGCCCCAGCAGCAGCCCGAGCAGCAGGCCGAGCGAGAACCCGACCGGGTCGGCGACCACCGCCGCAC
>JBKHDS010000278.1:0-3703 GCA_046541215.1 Nitriliruptoraceae bacterium | reverse complement strand
CGTCGATCGGGTCGGGCACGCTCCAGTGCAGCGTCGGCGCGTCGAAGGGCACGCCCGCCTCGCGGGCGCGGTCGCACACCGACACGACCAGATCAGGCGCCCCCGCGACACCGTCGTACCCGCGTGGGCTGGCCGCGGAGAGGTCGATGCCGTGCCGGGCCGCCTCGGCGACCGCCAGCGGGTGGACCCGGTCGCGCGGCTCGGAGCCCGCCGAGCGGGCCGGGCGACCCGTGACCCGCTGCCACAGGGCCGCGGCGAGCTGCGAGCGGGCGGCGTTGTGCGTGCAGACGAACAGCACGTCGCCGGCGGGCACCGCCGCGGAGGGCAGCAGGGTCGCGAGCGCCCGTGGCTGGAGCCGGACGTAGCGGCGCCGCGCGTCGCCCTGCGACGGGGTGCGGGCGACGAGGTCGGTCTCCTCCAGCACCGTCAGGTGGAAGGCCACGAGGTTCGAGCCGAGGCCGGTGAGGCGCGCGAGCTCGCTGGGGGTGCGGTCGGACAGGCGGAGCGCATCGACGATGGCCAGGCGGTGCGGGTCACCCAACGCCCGGTGCACGGCCGCCCGCTCCTCGAGCCGCGCTCCCTCGTCCTGCGCCACCGCCCAGTTCCCCTCAACCAACGTTGAGGCAACTGTAGTTGAGTTTCTACGCCGGCGCAAGCGCTCCCGCCACACCCCGGCCGCTCCCGATCGCGGGTACTACCGTCGCCGCGACGACCAGGAGACGGCGATGCGCTTCCTCGACGGCCAGCCCCCGAGCCACGATCTGACCTACGAGGACGTGTTCCTGGTCCCGAACCGGGCGGCTTCCACCTCCCGGATGGACGTGGACCTTTCCACCCGGGACGGCAGCGGGACCACCGTGCCGCTCGTCGCCGCGAACATGACCGCGGTCTCCGGCCGCCGCATGGCCGAGACGCTGGCCCGGCGCGGCGGGCTGGCGGTGATCCCCCAGGACATCCCCGTCGACATCGTCGCGGACGTGGTCGCCGGCGTGAAGGCCTGCCACCCGGTGTTCGAGACCCCCATCACCCTCGAGGTCACCGACACGGTCGGCGAGGCGCTCAACCTCCTCCCGAAGCGCTCGCACGGCGCGGCGGTGGTGATCGACGACCGCCGCCACCCGATCGGCGTCGTGACCTCGGTGGACCTCGAGGGGGTGGACCGGTTCACCCAGGTCGGCACCGTGATGTCCGCGGACCCGAAGGTCATCAGCGACCGGATCACCGTCCGGGCCGCCTTCGACGAGCTCGCCGAGGTCCGGCACCGGCTCGCGCCGGTCGTGGACGACGAGGGGAGGCTCAAGGGCCTGTTGACCCGCCCCGGGGCGCTGCGCTCCACGCTGTACCAGCCGGCGCTGGACGCGCACGGCCGGCTGCGGATCGCTGCGGCGCTTCGGGTGCGGGGTGACACCGCCGCGCGCGCCGCGGCCCTGCTCCGGGCCGGGGTGGACGTGCTCGTGCTGGACACCGCCCACGGGCACCAGGACCGGATGCTCGAGGCGCTGGCGAGGGTGCGCGCGCTCGGACCGACGGTCCCGGTGGTCGCAGGCAACGTCGTGACGCGCGAGGGGGTCCGGGACCTCGTCGATGCCGGCGCGGACATCGTCAAGGTCGGGGTCGGCCCCGGAGCGATGTGCACGACCCGGATGGCCACGGGCGTCGGTCGGCCGCAGTTCTCCGCGGTGCTGGAGTGCGCCGAGGCGGCCGCCGAGGTCGGTGCCCACGTGTGGGCCGACGGCGGCGTCCGCCACCCCCGCGACGTCGCGCTGGCGCTCGCAGCCGGCGCCACCAACGTCATGATCGGCTCGTGGTTCGCGGGGACCTCCGAGTCCCCCGGTGACCTGGAGCGCGACGCCGACGGGCGGGCCTACAAGGTCTCCTTCGGTATGGCCTCCGCGCGCGCCGTGGAGGTCCGGACCAAGGGCGAGGACGCCTTCGAGCGGGCCCGCAAGGCCCTGTTCGAGGAGGGCATCTCCTCCGGTCGCCAGTACCTCGACCCGGCGCGCCCCAGCGTGGAGGACCTCGTCGACCGGATCGTGGCGGGGGTCCGCAGCGCCTGCACCTACGCCGGCGCGACCGACCTCGAGAGCTTCGCCGACCGTGCCCGGGTCGGGGTGCAGACCCGCGCGGGCTACGCCGAGGGCCAGCCCCTGCTGCGCGGCTGGTGAGCCCGCCGGTCATGGCGGGACGACGGCCTCCGCCCGCCCGCCGTCGGTCCCGGCCAACCGGGACCCCCTCCCCTGCCCGCCGCGCACCACGGCGCGCAGGATGAGCGCCGACGGGCGAGCAACGGCGCCCGCAGGAGGAGAGCGCGATGTTCGGACGTCGCCGTGAGCGCACACCCCGCCCCGTCACCTTCCAGCAGTGCGAGGAGTGCGCCCACGACTTCGCCACCGGGGAGGGGCCCCGCTCGTGCAACTACGGCGAGTGCCCGTACCTGCCCGAGATCCTGGACGTGCGCTGCCCGGACTGCCTCTACAACTTCTACACCGAGGACGGGAACCCGGCCTGCGGCGAGGAGCCGGACTGCACCTTCGCGCGCGAGGTCGCGCCAGCCCGCGTGGCCGCGCTGCGGGTCTGGTTGGAGACCGGACAGCTCCCGGCCGACGCGGGCTGACGAGCCGCCGTCAGGCGAAGATCTCGGCGATGCGGGCGACCGCGGCCTCGTCGAGCTGTTCGAGCGCGCTGAGCGCCTGCATGTTCTCGCGCACCTGCTCGACCCGGGACGCGCCGGTGATGACCGTGGAGACGTTCGGGTTCGCCGCGGCCCACGCGATCGCGAGCTGGGCCATCGTCACCCCGAACTCCTGCTCGGCCACCTCCTTGAAGCGGCGCAGCGCCGCGTCGTAGCGCCCATCGGTGAGGCGCTTGCCGAGCCACTCGTACCCCTTCAGCGCGGCCCGGCTGTCCTCGGGGACCCCATCGAGGTACTTGCCGGTGAGCAGGCCCGAGGCCAGCGGCGACCAGATCGTGGTCCCGAGGCCGATGTCGGTGTACAGCCGCGCATACTCCTGCTCGACCCGCTCGCGGTGCAGCAGGTTGTACTGCGGCTGCTCGGTGATCGGCTTGTGCCAGCCGTGCCGGTCGGCGATCTCCCACGCGCCGCGGATCTCCTCCGCGGTCCACTCCGACGTGCCCCAGTACAGGGCCTTGCCGCGGTCGATGGCGTCCGACATGGCCCGGACGGTCTCCTCCAGCGGGGTGGTCGGGTCCGCGCGGTGGCAGTAGATGACGTCGAGGTGGTCGAGCCCGAACCGGTCGAGGGAGGCGTCGATCGCCTCCAGCAGGTACTTGCGGTTCAGGGTGTTGCGCGTGTGCGGCGTGTCGTGGATACCCCAGAAGAACTTGCTCGTCACGAGGTACTCGTGGCGGCGCCAGCCGAGCTTGCGGATCGCGTCCCCCATGATCCGCTCCGACTCGCCACCGGCGTACACCTCGGCGTTGTCGAAGAAGTTGACCCCGGCCTCGAAGGCCGCGGCCATGCAGTCGACGGCCGCGTCCACGTCGACCTGGCTCTTGAAGGTCACCCACGACCCGAAGCTGAGCGCGGAGACCTTCAGCCCCGAGTGCCCCAGGTGGCGGTACGGCATGTCCATGGTCGGCTCCTCGCGCGGGTCGGGTGGGAGGTGGCGGACCCGCGGTGTGGCGCGAGGCTAACGCCCCGCGCCGGTGGACTACCGTGCCGGCTACCGCCGGTCGCCCGACC
>JBKHDS010000277.1:0-3712 GCA_046541215.1 Nitriliruptoraceae bacterium | reverse complement strand
GACGTGTGGGCCTCGATGGGTCAGGAGGACGAGGCGGCGGCACGCCTCGCGGTGTTCCGGCCCTACCAGGTCACAACCGAGCTGTTCTCCCATGCCGCGGACGACGCGATCTTCCTCCACTGCCTGCCCGCGCACCGCAGCGAGGAGGTGGTTGCCGAGGTGATCGACGGCCCGGCTTCGCGCGTGTTCGACCAGGCCGAGAACCGCCTCCACGCCCAGAAGGCTCTGCTCGTGCGCCTGCTCGAGGAGCGCTGACCCGGCTGCACACCTCCAACCCGGCCCGTGCACCACCGCCGCACACCACCGACCCACGAGCGTTGCGACCATGCCCGACAAGGCCACGCGCCAGCAGCGGCTCCGGCAGCTGCTCACCGACCGCGACCTGCACTCCCAGGCCGAGGTCGTCGCCGCGCTGGCCGACGAGGGGATCGTCGTCCACGAGGCCACGGTCAGCCGCGACCTCGGCGAACTCGGTGCGGTCAAGGTCCGTGGCGCTGACGGGAGCCTCGTCTACCGCCTGGCCGCCGACCCCGGACCGTCCCAGGCCCGGACCCGGCTGGACGAGACCCTGCAGCGCTTCGTGACCGCCGTGAGCGCGAGCGCCAACCTCGCGGTCCTGCGCACCCCGCCAGCGTGCGCCCACCCGGTCGCCTCCGCCATCGACCTGGCCGAGCTGGATGGCGTCATCGCCACCCTCTCCGGCGACGACACCGTGCTGGTGGTCGCCGAGGAGGGACGCACCGGCGCGGAGCTCGCCACCTCGCTGCGGCACCGTGCCGGCCTCGACTGACCGCCGGGTGGCGTGGGACCTGACCCACCGACCCGAGCACGAACCCCCGTTCCCCGACCCGACCGCACGACCACAGGAGCTCCCATGAGCAAGCCCAAGATCGTCCTCGCCTACTCCGGCGGGCTGGACACCTCCGTCGCGATCCAGTGGATGAAGGAGCACAAGGACGTCGAGGTGGTGGCCTGCGCCGTCGACGTCGGCCAGGGCGTCGACGACCTCGACGAGATCCGCGAGCGCGCACTGGCCTGCGGTGCGGTGGAGTCCGTCGTCGTCGATGCCCGCGCGGAGTTCGCCACCGACTTCATCGCCCCGGCGCTGAAGGCCAACGCGCTCTACATGGGCAAGTACCCGCTCGTCTCCGCGCTGTCCCGCCCGCTCATCGTCAAGCACCTCGTCGAGACGGCCCGCGCCACCGGCGCCGCCGGGATCGCCCACGGCTCCACCGGCAAGGGCAACGACCAGGTCCGCTTCGAGGTGGGTGCGATGTGCCTCGCGCCGGAGCTCGAGGGCATGGCCCCGATCCGGGAGTGGGCGCTGACCCGCGACGCGGCGATCGACTACGCCGCCGAGCGCGGCATCCCGATCCCGCCGATGACGAAGAAGAGCCCCTACTCGATCGACGAGAACGCCTGGGGCCGCACCGCCGAGTGCGGGATCCTCGAGGACCCCTGGGCCGCGCCACCGGAGGACGTCTACGAGCGCACCGTCAGCGTCAAGGACGCCCCCGAGGAGCCCGAGGAGGTCGTCATCGCCTTCGAGCAGGGGCTGCCCGTCGCCCTCGACGGGCGGCGGCTGCCGCTCGCGGAGCTGGTGGCGGAGATCGACGCCCGCGCCGGCGCCCACGGCATCGGGCGCATCGACATGATCGAGGACCGCCTCGTCGGGATCAAGAGCCGCGAGATCTACGAGTGCCCCGGTGCGATCACGCTCATCACCGCCCACCGCGACCTCGAGGACCTGTGCCTGGAGCAGGAGCTCGCCGACCACAAGCGCACCGAGGAGGGCCGCTACGCCCAGCTGATCTACAACGGGCTGTGGTGGGGGCCGCTCAAGCAGGCGTTGGACGCCTTCATCGACGAGGCCAACCGGTACGTCACCGGCGAGGTCCGGGTCCAGCTGTACAAGGGCTCGGCCACCGTGGTGGGCCGCCGCAGCGAGACCCACGGGCTCTACACCTACGAGATGGCCACCTACGACGCCGAGGACCAGTTCGACCAGAGCCTGGCCGAGGGCTTCGTGAAGCTGTGGGGCCTGCCGCTCAAGACCTGGGCCGCCAAGGTCCAGGGTCTCGAGCAGGGCTGAGAGCGGGCCCGGCGCCCGGCCGATCAGCGTCACCCCTCCCGAATTACGGGGGTACGGGTCGTTTGATACGGTGACCCGTACCCCGCAGGGATCGGCTGGGGAGGTCCCATGAAGACGACCGTCGAGCTCACGGACCAGCTGGCTGCTGAAGCCCGCAGGGTGGCACGCGCACGTGGCCTGACCCTACGGGAGCTGATCGAGCGGGGGCTGCGCGAGGAGCTTCGCCGCCTGGAGGAGCCGACCTCCTACCGATGGGAGCCGCTCGTGGGTGGGCGTCCGGAGGATCCCTTCCCGACGCGACCGCCGCATGAGCTCGCCTACGAGGGCGATGTCGGCTACGACGATCCAGCGCGACCGTGATCGGGATCGATACCAACCTGCTGGTCTACGCCCACCGAGCCGACGCGCCCCAGCACCAGCGTGCGCAGGCATCGCTGCGACCGGCGGTGGAGGGCGAGCTCGGCCCCGTCGGGATCCCGTGGCCGTGCATCCACGAGTTCCTCGCGGTCGTGACGCGGCCGCTGTGGAGCGCGCCGATGCCGATCGTCGATGCGCTCGAGTCGCTTCGGCGTGTCCTGGCCGGGCCCAGCGTCGAAGCGCTCGCGGAGACCAGCGATCATCTGAGCATCCTGACCGAGCTCTGCCCGCCCGAACTCGCCGGGGGCAAGGTGCACGACGCGCGGATCGCGGCTATCTGTACCGGTCACGGCGTTCGGGAGCTGTGGAGCGCCGACCGCGACTTCGGTGCCTTCCCGGGACTTCGCGTCCGCAACCCCCTCGCCGACCCAGCCACCTGACCCGTACCCGACCGCCCCCGGAGGTCCGTCGTGACCGATGACCAGCACGCTGCCACCGACGCGGGCCGGCTGTGGGGTGGACGCTTCACCGCCGGCCCCGACGAGGCGGCGTGGGCGCTCGAGGTCTCCACCGGCTACGACCGGCACCTCGCCCCGCAGGACCTGGCCGGCTCCCGTGCCCACGCCCACGAGCTCACCCGCATCGGGGTCCTGACGATCGAGGAGCGCGACGAGCTGCTCGCGGCGCTCGACCGGTGCGAGGCGCTGTTCGCCGCGGATGCCTTCCCCTTCCTGCCAAGCGACGAGGACGTCCACGGCGCTATCGAGCGCTGGCTCGTCGCCGAGCTGGGGTCACTCGGCGGCAAGCTACGTGCCGGGCGGTCCCGCAACGACCAGATCGCCAGCGACCTGCGGCTGTGGACCCGGGACGCCTGCGACGAGGTGGTCCGACTGATCGGCGGCCTCCAGCAGGCCTTCGTCGAGCAGGCCGAGGCCCACCTCGGCTGGCACGCTCCCGGCTACACCCACCTCCAGCGCGGCCAGCCGGTGCTCCTCAGCCACCACCTGCTCGCCTACGTGTGGATGCTGGAGCGGGATGCCGGCCGGTTCCGTGACGCCCGCGCCCGGCTCGACGAGTCCACCCTCGGCTCCGGGGCGCTCGCCGGTCAGACGCTCGGGCTCGACCCCCAGGCCTACGCGGACCACCTCGGCTTCGCCCGGGTCGCGCCCAACTCCATGGACGCGGTGGCCTCCCGAGACTTCGCCCTGGAGGTGCTGAGCGCCGCCGCGATCCTCGCGGTCACGCTGTCGCGGCTGGGGGAGG
>JBKHDS010000276.1:0-3721 GCA_046541215.1 Nitriliruptoraceae bacterium | reverse complement strand
GAGCGGGTCCCGCGACCGCCCCGGTCTCCCCGGACCCACCCGGAGCTCACGTTCTGTGTGCGCTGGACGCACGTCGGGATGGTGCTCGGAAGGCGCAACAGGCATCGTGCGTTCGTCTGGTTACCGCGCGGATGCTGTCCTCATGCCTTCCAGACACCCGCAGGACGGCCGTCCCACCGCACCGAACCCTGGACGGCCCCGCCCGAAGGTCGGCACCAACGGCCTTCCAGCTCCGAACACCCCATGCGAAGGTGTGCAGCGTCGCCACCTCGCCCCATGCGCCATCGGCCGCGGCGTGCCCGAACGCACCGCGCCGGCCACCGACATCCCCGTGAGGAGGACGCCTGGTGAACGCCACCGAGCTCCCAACCGCTGAGGTCGCCGTCGAGGAACTCCTCGAACGGTCCTCCGAGCGCGGCTACGTGCTCCTGTCCGAGCTGCAGGATCTCCACATCCCGGAGATCCACGGCGACACCTGGGTGGACGACGCCATCGTCACCGCCACCGACCAGGGCGTCCAGGTCATCGACGACGTCGCGGATGACGTGCCGGAGGAGGTCGGGGACGCGTCCGCAGCGCTGACCACCGACCTCGTGCGGCAGTACCTCAACGACGCCGGGCGGCACGCGCTGCTGACGAAGGAGGACGAGGCGGACCTGGCGAAGCGCTACCAGGCCGGCCTCTCCGCGGAGGTGTTCCTCAAGGAGCAGGGCAGCGAGCTGACCCGTGCCCGCAAGGCACGGTTGCGCCAGATCGCGCGCGATGGTGAGCGTGCCAAGGAGCGCATGGTCCAAGCCAACCTGCGCCTCGTCGTCCCGCAGGCCCGCAAGTTCTCCGGGCGCGACCTCGACTTCATCGAGCTGATCCAGGAGGGCAACCTCGGGCTGTTGCGTGCGGTCGAGAAGTTCGACCACACCAAGGGGTACAAGTTCTCCACCTACGCCGTGTGGTGGATCCGCCAGGCGCTGCAGCGCGGCGTCGCCAGCAAGGGCCGCACGATCCGTGTCCCGGCGCACGTCTGGGAGCTGTACGGCAAGCTGCGTGCCGCGGAGCTGCGCCTGCGGCAGCAGAAGGGCGGCGACCCCACCGAGGACGAGGTCGCCGAGGAGGTCGGCCTCACCGTCGAGCGGGTCCGCGAGGTCCGTGACGCGATGCAGGAGCTCGTCAGCCTCGACCGGCCGATCGGCGAGGACGGCGACGCGACCATGGGTGACCTCATCGCCGACGCCCAGCAGCTCGATCCGGCGGACACCGCCCTGGAGGGCGACGCGCTCAGCCAGATCGACGCCGCGCTGAATGCCCTGGACGACCGGGAGCGCATCATCCTCGTGCTGCGCTTCGGGCTCGGCGGGCAGGAGCCGCAGACGCTGGAGGAGATCGGCGCGCACTTCGGCCTGACCCGCGAGCGCATCCGCCAGATGCAGAACCGGGCGCTCGCGAAGCTCCGCCACCCCTCCCGCGCGCACAACCTCTCCGGGCTGCTCGACGTCCTCGACCGGGCGGCCTGATCACCCCTGGCTCCTGGCCTCGCCAGGCGCTGCTGGACCCACCCCCACGACCCCGCCCTCGGCCCACCGCCGGGCGGGGTCGTGTCGTGGTGCGGCCGCCGGCGTCCCCCCCACCGGTGACCGCTCGGGCGCGCAGCGTGGTGAGCCTGGGCCACGGCCGTGGCGCCGTAGCATCGCGGGGCCGGTCCTGCCACCAGGAGCCCTGCGTTGTCCCTTCCGGTCCTGACCCACCGTCGCCTCGTCGCTCTCGTCATCGTGCTCGCGGTGCTGACCGCTGCCGGTCTGGTGGCGTTGTGGCCGCCGTTCACCGACGACAGCGAGCCGCTCGACCCGCTCACCCCCGCCGACGTCCTCGCGGTCGAGGTCATCCCGGGCGAGCCCGACGAGGTGCTGGGGGTGTCCGGCGACGCGGTGCGTCTCGAGGTCGAGGTGCTGGAGGGCCCCGACGCGGGCACGCGTCTCGACCTCGAGGTGACGGCCGACGGGTTCCCCGAGCTGCGCGTCGGCGACCGCGTCCTGATGGACAAGGTCACGGACCCGGACGGGCAGCAGCGGTACTTCGTCACCGACCTCGATCGGTTCCCGGCCCTGGTGTGGCTGCTGGCGCTGTTCGTCGTGGTCGTGCTCGTGGTCGCACGCTGGCACGGGCTGCGCTCCCTGCTCGGGCTCGTGATCTCGCTGACGATCGTGGTCCGGTTCGTCGTACCGGCCATCATCGCCGGCACGAGCCCGCCGCTGGTGGCGATGGTGGGCGCCATGGCGGTCATGCTCGTCACCCTGTACCTCGCGCACGGGGTGAACGAGATGACCACCTCGGCGGTCGTCGGCACCGCGGCCGCGCTCGTCCTCACGATCGCCCTCGGCTCGTGGTTCATCGAGTGGGGTCGCGTCACCGGCTACGCCTCCGAGGACGCGGTCTTCGCGCGCTTCGCGGTCGAGGGGCTGGACCTGCAGGGGCTCGTCCTCGCGGGACTGATCATCGCCGCCCTCGGCGTGCTCGACGACGTCACCATCAGCCAGGCGTCCACGGTGTTCGCCCTGCACGACACCGACCGCACGCTCACCTGGCGAGCGCTGGTCGCCCGCGCCATGCGGGTCGGCCGCGACCACATCGCCTCGGTGGTGAACACCCTCGTGCTGGCCTACACCGGTGCCTCGATCGCGCTGTTGCTGCTGTTCACCACGGGGGGCGTGCCGACCCGAGAGCTGCTGAACTCCGAGATGCTCGCCGAGGAGATCATCAAGACGGTCGTCGGCTCCCTCGGGCTGATCGCGGCGGTCCCGCTGACCACCGCGCTGGCGGCGACCGTCGCGATCGGACGTGGGGCCGACGCGCCGCCGCTGCGCCGTGACCACCCGCACCCTCCGGGTCCCGCCCCCGCCCCCTCCGAGGGCCGCCCCACGGCAGCCGAGGACGATGCGGAGCGGGATCGGCGCGCGCAGGAGGCCTGGGAGCGGTACCTGGAGCGCCACGACCGGGAGCGGCGGCGGCAGCGCGGCGGCGAGGACGCCGACCCGCGCTGACGCCTCCCGTCCGGGCGCGTACCCTCGGGGGCTGCGCCCGGACCTGGCGCGAGCGCCCCCGGGCGCCCGTCCCGGCCGGCCCCGAGACGAGCCCGGACCCGAGGGACCCCACGTGAGCGACGTCACCCCCCTCTCGGAGCTCTTCGAACGTGGGGCATCCCGCGGCTACGTGCTGCTGTCGGAGCTGCAGGAGCTGTTCGACCCGCTCACGCACGCGGACACCTGGGTCGAGGACACCGCCCAGGGAGCTCGCGATCTCGGCATGCAGGTCCTCGACGACCTCGTCGAGGATGCGGACCGCCCTGAGGCGACCCCGCTGTCGGCCTCCTCGGACTCGGTGCGGCAGTACCTCAACGAGATCGGCCGGACCGAGCTGCTCACCCCGGAGCTCGAGGTGGACCTCGCCAAGCGCTACCAGGCCGGGCTCGCCGCGCACGTCCTGCTGGGCTCGGGCGAGCGGTTCACCCCCCGTCGGAAGGCGCAGCTGCGCATGATCGCCCGGGGTGGCGAGCGCGCCAAGGACCACATGATCCGGGCGAACCTCAGGCTGGTCGTCTCCGTGGCGCGCAAGTTCCGCGGGCGTGGGGTCGACCTCCTCTCGCTGATCCAGGAGGGCAACCTCGGGTTGATCCGCGGGGTGGAGAAGTTCGACCACACGAAGGGCTACAAGTTCTCGACCTACGCGACCT
>JBKHDS010000275.1:0-3754 GCA_046541215.1 Nitriliruptoraceae bacterium | reverse complement strand
ACACCGCCGCCGGGGGCGCGTCGGCGCGGACGACCCGGCGGTCGGTCAGCACGGTGCCGCCCGCCCACCCTGGGTCCTCGGGTTGCGGGTCCTCCGGACCGCGTGCGGGCCGGGCGGCGGCCCGCGGGGCGACGTCAGCGGCCAGGCTCGTACCGCCCGCGCTCGCCCAGGTGGTGGCGACGTCCAGATCCTGGATCCGCGACAGGGCGAGCTGGAGCGCCCGGTCGACCGGGATCATCTCCCGCGGGAGGTCGCGCTGGAAGGCGTCGTCGGTGACCACCACCTCGTTGACCAGCGACTCGACGAGCGGCCGTGCGAGCCCCGTCGGCAGCGGCGTGACGAGCCCGACCCACAGCGACGACAACCGCGGGGTGAGCACGGGGACGGGCAGGATGATGCGGCGCCGCAGTCCCGCGACCGCTGCGTAGGTCTGCATCAGCTCGGCGTACGTGAGCACGTCGGGGCCGCCGAGCTCGTACACCTGACCGGCCGCACCCTCGACGTCCAGCACGTCGCAGAGCGCCGCGAGCACGTCGCGCACCGCGATCGGCTGGCACCGGGTGCCGACCCACCGGGGGGTGGTCATGACCGGCAGCACCTCGACGAGGTGGCGCAGCATCTCGAAGGAGGCGCTGCCGGACCCGATGATGATCGCCGCGCGCAGCTCGGTGACCGGCACGGGGCCGGCCGCGAGCACCTGCCCCACCTCCTGGCGCGAGCGCAGGTGGGCGGACAGCTCGTCGTCGGCACGGCCGAGGCCCCCGAGGTAGACGATCCGCTCGAGCCCCGCCGCGGCCGCCGCATCCCGCACGTTCGCGGCCGCCTGCCGGTCCCGGGCCGCGAAGCTGCCCTCGCCGTCCATCGAGTGGACGAGGTGGTAGGCGGCCTGGACCCCCGCCATGGCGGCGTCCAGGCTCGCGCGGTCGAGCACGTCGACGCGGGCGACCTCGACCTCCTCGCGCCAGCGACGGGCCTCGAGCTTGGCGGGGGTGCGGGCGGCGCAGACGACCTCGTGCCCACGGGCCAGCAGCTCGGGCACGAGCCGGCCCCCGATGTAGCCCGTCGCGCCGGTCACGAGCACCCGCATCCGAGCCTCCTCGTCCTCGCAGCCGTCTACTGGCCCAGCACCTCGTGCAGGAACGCCGCGACCCGCGGGTAGGCGTCGATCCGGTTGGCGAGCTTGGCGAGCCCGTGGCCCTCGTCCTCGTACACGAGCAGCTCGCTGCGCACGCCGCGCGCCGACAGCGCGGCGTGGAGCTGCTCGGCCTCGTGCAGCGGAACGCGTGGGTCGTTCGCACCGTGGATGATCATCAGCGGCGCCCGCAGCCGGTGCAGGTGGGTCACCGGCGACAGCTCGGTGAGCAGCGCGCGGTCGGTGGCCAGCGAGCCGTACTCGCGCTCCCGGAACGCCCGCCGGTAGTCGGAGGTCCGCTCCAGGAAGGTCACGAGGTTGCTCATCCCGACCAGGTCGACGCCGGCGGCCCACCGCTCGGGCTGGGTGACCAGCCCCATCAGCACCATGTACCCGCCGTAGGAGCCCCCGTACAGCGCCGCACGGTCCTCGTCGAGGTCGGGCTGGGTGGCGAGCCAGTCGTGCACCGCAGCCAGATCGTGGACGCTGTCCAGCCGCCGCTCGCGGTCGTCGAGGTGCTGGTAGGCCCGCCCGTACCCGGTGGAGCCGCGCACGTTCGGGGCGACGACCGCGAACCCCCGGGCGACGAGGTACTGGGTCAGCGGCGCGAAGGCGGGGCGGTACTGGCTCTCAGGACCTCCGTGGATCAGGACCACGACGGGAGCCGGAGCGGCGTCCGGTGCCCGGTCGCGGGGCCGGAACACGAAGGCCGGGACCTCGAGACCGTCGAAGGAGGGGAAGCGCACCAGCTCGGCGTCGACGAAGGTGGCCGCCTCCACGCCGCACGGGCTCGTCGTGAGACGTGCGAGGTCGCCGGTCTCGGTGTCGTAGCGCCACACGTCGCCGGGGACCAGCGGGGAGGTGTAGCTGAAGGCGAGGTAGCGACCGTCGTCGCTGAACCGGAACCCGCCGGCGACCCCGTCCCCCGGGAGGGGCAGGTCGGTACGGTGAGCGAGCGTCACCGGGTCGCGCAGCTCGGCGCGCGTGCGGCCGTCGGCGTCGTGGACCACGAGCAGGTGCCGGCCGGTGCGGTCCACGACCGCCCCGGCGTCCCCCTCCGGGGTGAGCACGTGCTCCCAGGCGCCATCCGGGGTGCCCCGGGCGATACCCACGAAGGACCGGCCGAGGTCGGTGGCGAGGAAGAAGGCGCTGGAGTCCGCGAGCCACGTCGGGACCCCGACGCTGGCGGCGGTGTCGGGGTGCGGGCACAGCTCGGTGACCGCCGGGTGGGCGGGTCCGGCCACCTCGGCGCCGGATAGGGCGTGCAGGTCGACGAGGTAGCTGCGGTTGTCGCCCGCGCGGGTGGTCAGCTCGGTGACCGCGAGGTAGCGACCATCGGGCGAGAACCCGCCGGCACCCGTCCAGCCACCGGAGGCGAAGACGCAGCGTTCCTCGCCGGTGGTCAGGTCCCGCACCCAGGTGTCGAAGGCCACGCCGTCGCCGCGGTTGGTGCTGTAGGCCAGCCAGCGGCCGTCGCGGCTGACCCCACCCGGGGAGTGGATGTGGTCGGGATCGTGGACCAGGGGCTCGAGGTGCTCGGGCCCGGTCAACGGGGTCGCCGGGTCGTCGGGTGCGGTGAACAGCTGGTAGCGCTCGTTGCCACCGACGTCGGTGGCCAGCAGCAGCACGTCGCGTCCGGCGCCGGTGGGGTCCGCGGGCAGGTACCCCGCGCCGATCGGCTCGGCGAACCGGGTCACCGGGAACAGCGCATCGGCCGCGACCGGCAGCGTGTCGCCGTGGACGTCGAGGTCGAGCCGGTGGACCTGGGCGGTCCCGGACAGGTCCGAGGAGACCAGCAGCTTCGAGCCATCCGGTGACCAGCCCGACGGGGCTGCGGTGCGGATCTCGAGGTAGTCGCGGATGTCGGCACGGGGCGTAGAGGAGGTCATGTACGCGAGCGTAACGGCCGGCTGTCGACGTCACCGGCGGGCAGCCGCCCCGACGGTGGGAACCCGCGCCCGCCCGTCGGCGTCCCACCCACCGGCCTTGCGAGTGCCGCTCACCCGACCAGGAGGTCCGCCATGCGCCCGACCCACCACCTCGACACCTGGACCGTGGCGCTGACCGCGGCGGCCGCCCTGCTGCTCGCGGCCTGCGGTGGCGGCGCTGGCAGCGGCACCTCCGAGCCGGACGGCGGGGACGACCGCCGCGGGACCGACGCTGCCACGCTGGACGGCTCCTGGGAGCTCACGCGCGGGACGGGTCCGGACGGTGCCGTCCCGCTCGTCGCCTCCGCACCGGTCACCCTGGTCATCGACGGCGCGGACTGGAGCGGGACGGCCGCCTGCAACACCTACGGCGGCGAGGCGCAGATCGACGGCGATCGGGTCCGCCTGGGTGGGTTCGCCGTCACCGAGATTGCCTGTGAGGACCCGGAGGTGATGGCCTCCGAGCGCGCGTACCTCGACGCCCTGCTGGTGGTGGACCGGCTCCGGCTGGAGGACGACGAGCTCGTGCTGACCGGGCCCGACACGGAGCTGGTCTTTGCGCGGCAGACGCCGACCGAGGACGCGGCGGTGGTCGGCACCCGCTGGGTGCTCGCGGGCCTGCAGGAGGGGCCCGGACCGGATGGGGTCGTGTCGAGCCCGGCAGCCGAAGCGGAGCTTGAGCTCAAGGAGAACG